>CAIQJW010000150.1 GCA_903872255.1 uncultured delta proteobacterium
AGAAAATTACGGCCGAAAAACGGCCGAACATTTCGATGAGGTTGTCTGGGGAAAAATAGCAGGAATGTCAGCCAAGGACCTCATAAAAAGGTTCAATATAGAAGAAAAAGGGCTTAAAGGCCTGGTGAAGGCATTCCAATACCTTCCCTGGACAATGATCGTCGGTTATCACGTGACCGAACAGGGAGAAGACGAGGTGCTCGTGACCGTGCCTGAATGCCCCACCCAGGTCGCACGCATAAAATACGGTCTGCCCGAATTTCATTGCCAGGATATGCACCAGACAGAATTCGAATCATTCGCCCATGCCATCGATCCCGGCATCAGGGTCGAGTGCCTCCTAGCCCCTCCGGACCACCCGCCCGATCTTTTCTGCAAATGGAGATTTACGATGAAAAACCGTAAATCGTAAATCGTGAACAGTATTTCATCTCTTTACGCGCTCACGATTTACGATTTACGAAAGCCGTGGCCTACGGCCTTACCGCCTCGACCAGTCCATCCATCCTGTCGCCGGTCCGTACCAGCCTGACATCTTTAAATCCTGCGATCCTTAACTCTTTTTTGATTTCCTTGAAGGTATATGTATTTCCCCCGCGCGTATTTACCAGCATGTTTATGGCAAAAAGCGTCCCGGAGACGGGGGTCGTCCGGTCTTCTTCCATAACATGGTCCCGGATCAATATTTTCCCGCCGGGGACGAGGGCATTGAATGCCTTGCGGTAAAGGTCGATATTTTCCACGGGATCATTCTGATGAATAATGGCCGACAATAACACGAGGTCATGGCCGCCGGGCAGGTCATCCTTATAAAAATCCCCCGCGGCAAGGTCGACGCGACCTGCCAGGCCTTCTACCTCTATCTTCGCCCGCGCCATCGGAATGACGGGATCAAGGTCGAAGATGGTCGCGTGCAGCTTTGGGAATTTCCGAAGGAACGCTATCGTATAAGTTCCCGATGCGCCGCCGACATCGAGCAGTTTTTTGCAGGGTCCCGGGTCATAGGAATTGATTATCTCTTCTGAAAGGCCCCTGCCTATTACGTCCATTGCACCGATAAAAGCCGCAAGCGCGGCGGGATCCATCCGGTCCGAGTGTTTGCGTTTCCCACGCGTTCCTTTTCTTACGAGGGGAGAGAGATCACCCCAGGTCTCCCATAGCCTGTTCATGTGCAGCACCATGGGCAGAAGCGAACCGGCGCGGCTAGATGACATAAGCGCCCCTTTTTCGGTCAGGGAATAGACACCGTCCTTTTTTTCCAGGAACCCCAGGGCCCCCAAAGCATCGACAAGCCTCGTGAGAGACCGCCTGTTAGATCCTGTCTTCTTCACCAATCCCGACAGGGTCTCGGGAGATCCATCAAGCCGGGTAAAGATATCAAGTTCCGCTCCGGTAAGGATCACCCTGCTTTTCATAAAACCTGTTATGTCGGACATTAAAGCTGCGTGAGGCCCGTGATTTATCATAATATTTCCCCTTATGGATAAGTAAATTTACACCTGAATTTATACCGGAATATGTTTAGCTTTGTCCCCGGTATATCGCCTTGAATTCTTCGACAAGAAGAATATTGAGAAGGTCCCGGATATTATCGGAGGGCTGGCCAAAAAAATGGAACTTCCCGTCATTCGCCAGGAGACCATACGTATGCTTCCTAACGGGATCGTAAAGGACAATGATCTGGCTCGCGTCGCACAGGTGCGGCTTGCAGGACACAATGAGGAGAAACTGCTGTTTGAAGGCCTGTATCATCCTGTTTTTATTCGTTGCCGTTCCCGTGAGCGACCGTACCCATTCTTCGAATTTCCCTTCCCGCGTCATTGCCGCGAATGACTTTTGAAATTCCTCCAGTTTGAGGGTTTCCCACGGATAAACATCATATTTTTTGTACTGGTCAGTGAAAGAAACATACTCGATAACAACCTGATTCTTACCCTTTTTCGGTACGGGCGTCTTAGTCTGCGATTGCGCGTGAATCAGGCCGGACGAAAAAAACAGGAATACGGCTGTTACGGCCAACACTGTGATGATCCTTTTCATTGCCACTCCTGATCAAATATTTTCTGTAAGCAAAAATTCCCGACACAATTACACGTCGAGAAAATGACCTTTTGTTTTGAGCCAGGCCTTACTGTCCCTGTAATCCGGCAATATGGTCTCGACATATGTCCAGAAATCTTTCGAATGGTTCTTGATCCTTACGTGTGCAAGCTCGTGGACGATTATGTAGTCTATGATTTGGTAGGGGGCCATCACGAGCCGGTAGCTGAACGAAAGCCTGTCGTCGAATGAACATGAGCCATATCGCGTCCGGGCGCTCGTTATGCGTATGCCGTTAAACTGCATGCCAAGTTTGCCGGCATAAAAAGGAACACGTTCGGCAAAGATCTCGTGAGCGCGCATCTTGTACCACCGGATAAATATCTGCCTTTCGTCGGTATTATGGTTTTTGCTTAAAGTGAATACACCATGCGACAGGTTTAATCGGGGTACCTCACCTTCGGTTACCTCAAGGGGAAATTCTTCACCAAGGTACAGGAAGTTTTCCCCGGCGGCAAAAGTCTTCGGTCTGTCGGCCTTTTCCCGGGATTCCCTGTACTCGCCCAACTTCTTGTGGATCCAGGATACCTTTGAGTTAAAGAAGCGGCGTATATCTTCCTTCGGTGTCCTTTCAGGGACAAGGATAACGACTGTCCCGTTCCGCTCGAGCTTAAGCGTCATGGTTCGTTTGCGATTTTTACTGCGGACGATCCTGTAATTGAGAAAATCTTTATCAGTAAAGAGAGAGGCCTGTTCCTCCACGTTCCCTCTCATATCCTTTCCGGGATATACCCTATATCTCTATAGTTCCAATTCTTCGCCAGGATGCGGCACATATGTTGTCAGTCCCAGTTTTTCCCGGACTATCTGCTCAAACTCAAGGGACACTTTTTCTTCGCCATGTACGATATAGACCTTGGGGTTGTTCGTAAAAGTGCTCAGCCATTCTATGAGTTCACCCTGGTCTGCATGGGCCGAAAATCCTCCGATCGTATGGACCTTCGCCCGAATTGCCATCTCCTCACCAAAAATATATGCCCTTTTTGCACCGTCGACAATAAACCGTCCCAAGGTCCCCGGGACCTGGAAACCTGTGAAGACAATGCTGCATTCCTGTCTCCAGATATTGTGTTTGAAATGGTGGCGTATCCTGCCGCCCTCGCACATCCCGCTGCCTGCAATGATTATCGCGCCGGATTTAATCTTGTTTATCTTCTGGGATTCTTCGATAGTAGTCGTGAAATGGATCCTCAACCCTCCCGAACTTCTGAACATGAATTCATTTAAGGCTTCGCCGTCAAAGAATTCGGGGTGGGCCATATAGATCTTTGTCGCCTTGTCGGCAAGAGGGCTATCGACGTAGACATCGAGGTCCTTGAGCCGGCCTTCTTTCACCAGCCTGTTCAGGATATAGAGAACGTCCTGGGTCCTGCCGACGGAAAAAGACGGTACAAGGACATTGCCTCCCCGCTTGAACGTCTCTTTGACAACCCCCGCAAGTTCATCGATACTTGCCTCGAGGTCCTTGTGAAAACGATTGCCGTACGTGGATTCAACAACGACATAATCGGCTTCTGTAACATGCTGGGGATCCCTGATTATAGGGTTTCCGTTCTTGCCTATATCTCCCGAAAAAACTATCTTCTTCTCTTTTGTGCCATCATGAAACCACAATTCCAACGTGGCCGAACCGAGTATGTGACCTGCGTCGATAAAGCGGAACCTGACGCCGCCTGACAATTCATGAACGGAATCATATCCGCTCTGGTCAAAATGGGGAAGGCATGCCTTGACATCTTCCGTTGTGTAAAGCGGCTCGAAAGTCTCTTTTTTCCCTGCCCTCAAGGCCTTTTTTTTCTGCCATTCAGCGTCCTTCTCCTGTATGTGGGCCGAATCAAGAAGGATGATCTCGGCCAGTTCAGCTGTCGCTGATGTCGCGATCACCCTGCCCGTAAACCCTTCGGCTATCAATTTGGGGATGAGCCCCGAATGGTCGAGATGCGCGTGCGTCAAGAGCAGAGTGTTGAGCTTGCCGGGCTCAAAACGGAAAGGCTGCCGGTTCAGGACATCGGAGTTCCTTCCCTGGTTCATACCGCAATCAACGATCAATTTTATATCATCACTCACTAATTCGAAACATGAACCGGTAACTTTTCTCGCCGCGCCCAGAAATCTGATCTTCATTTTCACCCCGCTCGGATAAGGAACCTGTGGTATTTAAAGGCTGAAATTCACTTGATTATACACAGACGGTGGTTTCTTTACAAGTGGATAGAAGATAGGTGATGGGTGATGACTTTCGCTTCCCATTACCTATTACCCATCACCTATTACCTTTCCGTATAATATATTGCTTTTTTCCAAAAATCCCATTAGAATACAGCTGTTGTTTGAAGGGGAGTAGCTACAAAGGCAGGATCAACATACTGGGGAGACCCTGGTCCTGCCGTTGGTAAATGAGCCAATAAGCGAGACCTTCAGCGAGGATATAACCCGCTGAAGGTCTTTTTTTTCGACCAGGAGGATCTTATGAGCGTTTATCTCGCATCCGTCATTTTTGTCGTTCTCGCTGAAATGGGTGATAAGACCCAGCTTCTCGCCATGGCCTTCGCCTCACGATATCGCTGGCAAACGGTTTTACTCGGCGTATTCGCGGCAACCCTTGTAAATCATTTCATGGCGGTCGTTGCAGGCAGTTACATAACGCGGTTCATTCCCATGCAGTATATCCAGATAGGGGCATCCGCATCTTTTATACTCTTCGGCCTCTGGACGATCCGCGGCGATACGCTGGAAGGGGAAGACAAACGATTCAATTTCAGTCCTTTCTGGACAGTCGCAGTTGCATTCTTTATTGCCGAAATGGGGGACAAGACCCAGCTCGCCACGGTCGCCCTGGCAACAAAATACAATAATGATATCATAGCCGTATGGCTCGGCACCACGACAGCAATGGTCATTGCCGACGCTATCGGCATTATTATCGGGATCGTTCTCGGCAAAAAGATACCGGAACGTGCCGTGAAATGGTTTGCCGCTATTGTCTTTATCCTCTTCGGTATTGTCGGACTTAAGGAATACCTGCCGCCAAAATATGTCACGATCCCCAGCATGGCCGGAGGCATCGCTTTCGTTATTCTTTTGATGTTCCTGGTCGTTAAAATGGCTGATTCCAAAAAAAAGAAGCCGGCCGGGGAAACGGTCCCGATCGACCCGGATAACTGACCGGAACAAAATGATTTTTTTCTGCTGACGGCTTTTTTGACTCAATAAAAGATTATATGATATCCTATTTAGAATATTTTGGTATCTGATTCGGAATATTTTTTACTACACAAGGGGTAGGTGAACAATGAATACAAAATGGAAAAAGATATTCGGAACGTTGGTTCTTGGTATTGCAATGTTTTTCCTTTCCTGCATAATCCTCGAAACAGCGGCGGATGCAAGGGCCGGCGGAGGAAGATCGTCCGGAAGCAGGAGTTCGGGCGGCTCATATAACCGTTCGGCACCTTCTCAGGGCACAAGCCCAACGCGGCAGCCGACTGCCCCGCAGCAGACGGGCGCGAGCCCCGGAAAAAGCTTTCTTTACGGCTTAGGCGGAGGCATCGCGGGCAGTATGATCGGAAGCATGCTTTTCGGCCGTTCAGGATTCGGTGGAACAGGCGGGGGCGGGGGCGGCGGGTTCGGCTTCGGGGATATCATAATCCTCCTTATCATTGCGGGTGTACTTTATTGGGTTTACAGGCGGTATAAAGCGAAGAAACAGATGGAAATGGGCGCGCCCTCGGCGGCGGGATATAATTCCTCCTATGCATACAGTGAACAACCGGCAAATGACTACGGCAACACGGCGTACAATACTCAGCCCTCCGGCGATGCCGTCGGTGACGGCCTCAGGCGTATTGCGGAAATGGACCCTTCATTTAATGAAAACGCCTTCCGCGAAAAGGCCGAAGATCTTTTCTTTAAGATCCAGGGCGGTTGGACGCGGCGCGATCTGACTGTCATCAACGATCTTCTGGCACCCCAGATGCGCGATACTTTTCAGGCGGACATCAACCGGTACATAGCAGATAAAAAGATAAACCGTCTCGAGAACATTGCAGTACGGCAGGTAGAGATCGTCGATGCCGTTCAGGACCAGGGAGAGGAATACATCACGGTCCGCTATACGGCAAGCCTTCTCGATTTTATTACGGACGAAGCGGGCGGCATGCTTTCGGGGAGCTCGACCGAGCCGGTCAAATTCCTCGAATACTGGTCATATTCCCGCAAGATCGGCGATCGCAGCTGGCGGCTTGCCGCGATTACTCAGGAACAGGATTACAGATAAACGAACCCTGATAAATGGCCGATGACCTGACAGCAGATACGCAGCCGCAGATACTCACTGTCCGGTCATCGGCAGGTTCAGGCAAGACATACAAGCTTGCCGAACATTACCTCAAGGTGCTTCTCGCAAGCGCCCTTTACGATTCAACCCTTCACACACGCATGGCGAACATCGTCGCCATAACATTCACCAACAAAGCTGCGCAGGAGATGCGAACGCGCATCATTGACTGGATGAAACGCATCATCCTGGACATACCCTTTGAAAATTCCATGGTCAAGCCTCTTGATGAGATCATGCGGGACATAATAAAAATGCCAGCCGGTATAGAAAGAACCGGTGATGCCGGCCCCGCCGCCGAGACGGCGCAAAAGGTCAGAAGCTACCTTATCCAGGCGATGGACCGGCGCTTTTCAGAGCTCCTCAGTGAATTTGGCCACTTTAATGTCGGGACGATCGATAGTTTTATAAACCTCACGCTCAAGGCGTCGGCCATGCAGCTTAACCTGCCGCCGGATTTTGATGTTACGACCGATACGCAGGAGCTCATCGATTGCGCTTTGCAGGAATGCCTCCAGAAGACGGGCGAAGATGCCAGGGTCCGGGCGATCTTTGACAAATTCATTGAAAGCTACATCGACCTCGAAGGTGATCAGACGGACTGGGTTCCAAAAAGGTCCCTTGTATCGACGATTACGACATTGTGGAACGAAGAGACCCGGGAGAACGGGGAATTCTTTGTCCCGCCCGAGGGCGCCTTTGGTGCCCACCGGTCCCAACGCGCGGAAATTGCCGGGACAGCCCGTCGCCTTCTCGATTCTTTCTCCGCGAAGAGCACTCTCCGTCCCCTGGCAAACGTCGTGAAGGCCATCGAGAAATGCGAGTCGGAACCGCTCGCCTCAAGCACATATTTCAACCGCGAACTGGAGGACTGCGTCACAAAGGCAAGCAGTCCGCCGGACGCCGGGGACGTACTCATCTGGGACAACCTGATAGCGCTCAGGCGGTCGTATGCCGAGATACTGGCGCTATCGAAGTGTCTTCCCTACCTCGATGTATTCGGGCTCTTTAAGCAGATATTCACAACAGAGATACTGCCGCGCAGACGGGTTATCCCGATCGAACAGCTGAACCGGCTCCTCCAGAACATAATGGACCGGAAAGATTTTATACCGGAGATCTACTATACGCTCTCCGAACAGTACCTTCATTTCCTGATCGATGAATTCCAGGATACCAGCCTCCTGCAATGGAAGAACATCGAGGTCCTCGCCGATGAAGTGTTAAGCCGGGGAGGCTCTCTCTTTCTCGTTGGTGATAAGAAACAGGCCATCTATCGATGGCGTGGAGGCAGGGCCGAACTCGTCGACGATGTAACAAAACGGTATGACGGTGCCTACGATATAGAAAAACCTGAACTCGATACAAATTATCGCAGCGGGGAGCACATCGTTTCTTTTAACAATACCTTCTTTGATGAACGGAACCTTGCGGACCTTGCAAGGGCCGTTCTCGAGGGCCATTCCGAAACGGAAATTCAAAAATTGATGGAACCATACCATAATGCCGCGCAAAAATTTCTCGACACGAAGCGCGGCGCGGGATACGCATCCATCGAATACCTGACCGGTGAAGGCGACGAGGAAGGCGCCGCAGGGCCCCTGACAAAAGAAGAGGCCGGTGCCGTCGTCGAAGAAAGGATCCGCGCTATTATTGAGGACGTTCTCGGCCGCGGGGCTTTTGCAGAACGCGACATTGCCTTTCTTGTCAGGACCCGCGAGGAAGCAAGGAAGGTGGTGGGAATCCTTCTTTCGATGGACCTTAACGTAGAATCCGAATATACGGTCAGCATAAAGAACAATCCCCTTGTACGCGAAATGATCAACTTTCTCAGATTTATCGACAAACCCGACGACGATCTTTCATTCGCGTCATTTATCACGGGAAATATATTCAGGCAAAAAACGGGCATGGAAGCATCTGTGACGATGAATTGGCTCACGGCAAAACGCCTGTCCGGCTTGCCTCGTTCTCTTTACCTTGAATTCAGGCAGGACCATACGGAACTGTACGACACTGATTTCAGCCACTTTATCGAGCGGTCAGGCTACCTTCCCCTCTATGATCTCACAGTCGATCTTATCAAGCGGTGGGAGATAATGGCCCGGTTTCCCGATGAGATCCCCTATGTCCTTCATTTCATGGAGGTCATTAAAGACCTCGAACAGGATGGAATAGATACGATAAAGGGTCTGACGGACCGCCTGGCCGGTTCGGCTGAGGGGACGTCAAGAGCTGCCCGGGAAGACGACAGCGCATGGCTTCTGACTGCCCCCGAATCGCTCAATGCAATAAAGGTCCTTACTATCCACAAGGCGAAAGGGCTTCAATTCCCCATCGTTATTCTCCCGTTCATTTCCCTGGCATCATTCAGGTCTCTTGCGGGTCCGGACAGACAGCGTTTTTTTGAGGCGGGTGATGAAGGCCTCAAGATGCTCTACCTCAAAAAGGAATACATCGAGGCATCACCCGGGCTGGCAGATCTTTACCGGTCGAAAGAACGGGAATATCTGGCCGACGAGCTCAACAATCTCTACGTCGCTATGACGAGGGCCAAGGACGAGCTTTATGTCCTGCTCACCCAAAGAAAGATGAAAAAGAACTACCTCACGAATTATCTGTTCCACATTCCAGAATTTCAGCCCTGCGTATGCGGCAGCCGGATCGTTCTCGGGGAGAAAAAACCTGCCGGCCGTGACGTCCCTCAATATGCGCCCTCCGGTGCACCTTTGACATTCGGCGATTTTACCGGCGGGTCGAAATGGGCGGTGCGTGTGAAGACCGCGTCATCAGGTGCAGCGGGTTACGGAGCGCATTCCGTTATGGCCCGAAAAAAAGGCGACGCCGTTCATCGCGCCCTCTCACTTGTTCATACCCTGCCGGTAGAAACCGCTTTCATCGCCCGGGTCGCCGCATCGCTCGAACATATACCGGAAAGAACGGACGATATCGTTGCATCCGTCGAGGCATTTTTCGGTAATCCCGCTTTCAGCCGCTTTTTTGAGCCCGCTCCCGGCACGATGATCTATAACGAAAAAGAGATCGTCGACGGGAAGGGGGATACGTTCAAGGTCGATCGGCTGATCGTCCGCCCTGATGCCATCGAGGTCATAGACTATAAAACGGGCGATACCCGTTCCCCGCAGCATAAGGAACAGGTAAACCATTACGCAGGGCTCATCTCCGATATATATCCCGGCAGAGAGATACGGAAATACATTCTCTACATTGAAAGCGGCGAGGTGGTCGAGATATGAGCCGTTTCCGCGCTATTCCTTTCGGATGCGACCTTATTGAAGAGATCGCCGATACGATCGCCGCCGGGGATGAAAATGTCACGATCGTTTTCCCGGGCAGGCGCCCTTCTCTTTATCTTAAGGCACGCCTCGCGGCACGGGCGGAAGGAAAGGCCTTTTTCCCGCCGCAATGTTTCTCTTTCGAAGAGCTCATCGATCGTATCGCCCGGACGAGATACCCCTCATTTGAGGACATTGACGGCATTAATGCCGTCTGGCTTATATTCACGCTTATAAAGACCCTGCCGGTATTCGGCGGGCATCTGTTCCGTACAAAGGATTTCGGTGAGTTCATCAACTGGGGGGCCCATCTTCTTCATTTTATCGAGCGCCTCGATACGGAAGATATTGCTAACGATGCCCTTACCCACGTCGAGCGCAATGCCGCCATTGGCTACGACATCCCGCCAAGCGTCAATGAGCTTCTCGCTAATATATCTCAGCTGAGGCAGGAATTTCATGCCCTGCTTGCCGGGCATTCCTTGTTCACGAGAGGGACGAAACACCTGGCGGCAGCCGAAGAAGCGGCGAACATGGCTGGTTTGTACCCGGGGCGCATTCTATTTGCCGGCGTCTTTGGCCTTACCGGGACGGAAAAGAAGGTTGTCAGGTCTTTCTGGGATTCCGGTCGGACCGATGTTATCGTGAGCGGCAACCCCGATGAATGGCCGCTTTTGAAGGACCTTGCGGCGTATCTCAAGGCAGGTGCGGAATACAGAGAGCCCGTGGACATACAACCTCCCGCTATTTACCTGCATTCAGGCCATGACACCCATTCCGAGGCCCTTGAGGCATACCGGATAATACACGAACA
The DNA here is from genome assembly GCA_903872255.1 of uncultured delta proteobacterium. Classification (GTDB taxonomy): domain Bacteria; phylum Desulfobacterota; class Syntrophorhabdia; order Syntrophorhabdales; family Syntrophorhabdaceae; genus Delta-02. The sequence continues at coordinate 10,547 of CAIQJW010000150.1, forward strand.
TATCAATGTGCGAACAGCCATTGTCCTGCCGGCCCCGGACTCTCTTTTTCCGGTCTTGAACCTGGTTGTCGACAGGATAGACGCACCTTACAATATTTCGCTGGGACATCCCATGGACAGGACGGCCCTCTTCGGCCTCGTGAGAGATATTCTCGACACCGCATGCGAGCGGCGCCCGGATGGGCTTTATCCCTCGGATCTTTACCTGAACGTTATGCTGCATCCGTTCATTAAGAACATGTACCCCGACAGTGATCTACGGAAACTGCTGCTATATGTCGAGCGGGTCATATCGGGCGATGCCGAAGATGGATTCCTCCCGGGAAGATCGGCCGTTCTGCCCGAGGATATGGAAAATACGGCTGCAGCATCCGCAGGGGAGACCTTCGACCCCGGATCGATCGAAGCGCTCAGGAAGGTGCATACGCTTCTTTTCCGCAATTTTCAAAATGCGGCGACAATAGACGTTATCGCTGTGAACCTGGAGACTGTTCTCGAGGCGATACTCAATTCGACCGAAGTTAAGTCCTATGCGCTGTCGGGCCCCATATTCGACAGCTTGTTCAAGGCCCTTGAGGTATTGAGACGTACCCTTTTCGCCGGCATCCCCCTGTCCGAAAACCCGGTAAAGAATGTACGGGCCATGCACGATATCGTATTAAAGCATCTTGGCATGACCGACCTTCCGTTCGATACGCACCCGGTGGAAGAACTGGAGATACTCGGAATGCTGGAGGCACGGAATATCTCCTTTGAGCGGCTCATCATCCTCGATGTGAACGAGGGTGTTCTGCCGGGGCCGCGCCAGATCAACCCGGTGGTGCCGCTCGGCGTCTTTGAGACGCTCGGCATCCCGCCCCCCGAATTCAGCGAGGCGATATACCGGTATAATTTTTACCGGCTCATCGAAAGCGCTCAGGAGGTCCACCTCATCTTCAGGGGGATCGACGACAGGCCGAGAAGTCGGTACATCGAAGAGATCGTGTGGAGGGAAGAAAGGAAGGAGAAGGCGATAAACGTCATGCCGGTAGAGCAGACCATTGTGCCAGTCAATCTCAAACGGGGCATTTTCCCACCGCTCATCGATAAGACGGAATCCGTCATCTCCGCGCTTTACGTAAGAGGTTTTTCACCGAGCATTCTCGATGCGTATGTTACATGTCCGCTCCTTTTTTACTTCACACGCCTTATCGGACTCGAGGAGCGCCGAGGTTTTTCGACGGACATAGACGCATTGAGCCGCGGTGATGTAATTCACCGTATCCTGCTGGACACTTTTTTACCTTTCACAGGAACTCTTTTAACGCGGGACAGGGAAAATGATGTCCTTGAGAGCCTGCAAAGCGCCCTCAAGAAACACCTCGCTGAACGGTATAATTCAGGGGAATATTATCTTTTTCGGAACATGGCGCGGCACAAGCTCCGGTCGTTCATAAAAAGCCATTTCAAAGATTGCGGGGAACCTTTCATCATAAAACACCTTGAAGAAAAGCTTGGCACGCAATTTCTTGCCGGCGGCATACCGGTGATGCTGTCAGGAAAGGTCGACCGGATCGACTGCGACCTCGCAGGGCAGAAATATACCGTGATCGATTACAAAACGGGATCGGTAGCGGGACAATATCCCGCACAGATACTGAACAAAACCGATTTCTCGGACATTGTCTCAATACACGAGCATGTCCCATCATTTCAGCTTCCCGTATATATCAATATTTTATCGGCATCCAGGAATATTCCCATCGAAAATATAGGCGCACGCCTCATCATACTCGGAAACAATTCGGAAGAGCCGTTTTTCAAAAACAAACGGGATGATAATTCAGAAGTGATCGCAGCCTATACGGACGGCATAAAAACGGTAATATCCCACATGCTCAACCCGGACGAGCCATTTACCGCATTCGACACAAAACGATGCATGGAATGCAGGGCACGGGATCTGTGCCATGTGTAAGGCTAAAGGCGAAAGGCTAACGGCTAACGGAAAAAACGGGCAAGGAATGGAAGCCTTTAGCCTTTAGCTGTTGAGTGCCAGGACATCGATAACGGTTTTCCGTGCCATGACATCGTAGACTGCCGACGTACCAATGGCACCCCCCCACCGCCGTCATCCCGGTTTACCGGGATCCAGCGTCTTTCGTCTTTCCGCCTTTACATTTTAAAATGTCAACTTTCACGGCGGACAAAGCCCGCCATGACGTGATCTGCCAGCGCAAGGTAATGCACAGGTTTCCGGGCATGACTGCATAACACGAAAAAGAAAAAGACGCTGGATCCCGGTAAACCGGGATGACGGCGGGGGTGGTGCGGGATTCACGGTGGGTGGATTCCGCGTTCAGAGGGTATCCGGCCGGGATGACAGCGGGTGTGCTGGGCATAATTATTGTCTACGATGTGGTGGCACATTTTTTAGTCCACGATGTCATGGCACTCAACATTTAGCCTTTAGCCTTTAGCCTTTCGCCGTTCGCCGTTCGCCTTTAGCCGCTGGCATCTTTCATTCTCCCCCGCTAATGTGGTATAAAAAATGATGTTCGTTGATTCTCACTGCCATCTCGAAATGGAGTCGTATCAAAGCGATAGGGAAGATGTCATTCGAAAATGTATCGATGAGGGGATGGAATATATCCTGACGGTCGGTACGGAGGAATCCTATTTTGAGAGTGTTATCGATCTTGTTGACCGGTACCCTATCATTTACGGAGCGATCGGCATTCATCCCCATAATGCCAGGGACTATAGCGATAGGACCGAGGATGTCATAAGGCAGGCGGTAAAGCACGACAAGATAGTCGGCTACGGTGAAGTGGGGCTTGATTTTTTTAAGGACCACTCGCCGCGGGATATCCAGAAAGCGGTCTTTGCGCGGCAGCTCGCCTTGGCTGGTGAACTCGATCTGCCCGTTATCATTCATTCACGCGATGCGAAAAAAGAGACCATTGAGATCTTGAAGCGCGAATACAAATCGGGGCGCGGCGTTATCCACTGTTTTTCGTACGACCGTGCCGCTGCCGGGGAATTCCTGGATATGGGGTTTTTGATCTCTATCCCCGGGACGGTGACCTACAAGACTGCCGGGGCCTTAAGGGAAGCGATCCATTACATACCGCCCGAGCGCCTGCTTGCAGAAACCGACGCGCCGTTCCTTACGCCTACCCCCCATCGCGGCAAGCGCAACCTGCCCTGGTACGTCAAGATAACGATCGCGGCAATTGCCGCGGAATTGAATATCACAACGGAAAAAATGGCCGGGATACTTCGCGATAATTTTGTAAAACTTTTTCTCAAACAATAAAGGGAACTGTTCATGAAACCTGCGATCATTATTGTCGATATGCTCGATGGAAATTACCGGAAACCCTTGGGGAGCGAAAAGGACGAGGAGAAGATCGTGCCGGTCGTCAGAGACCTTCTCAAGCGTGCCCGCAGCCGCAATATCCCGATCATCTTCGCCTGCGACAGCTTCCTGGAGAAGGATTTTCTATTCCGCGGCCGCATGAAGCCCCACGCCATCCGGGGGACCAGCGGGACAAAACCGCTCAAGGAACTGGAAGTCGAGGGATCGGACATAATACTCGATAAACGGCGGTTCAGCGCCTTTTTTAAAACAGACCTCGACCAGACACTGCGTACGCTCGGTGTCGATACCGTCGCTATCGGAGGGATAAATACCCATTTCTGTGTTCTAGCTACTGCATTCGATGCGGTATGCAATGATTTTTCTACGGTAATTCTCGAGGATGCAAGCGCTGCGTTCAAGAGAGAGATCCACGAAAATTGCCTTGCCGCATACAGGAATTCAGCGATATATCCGATCTTCAGGGTCATGACATCCGATAATTTTATGATAGAGACCGGGAGAGATCTGTAATGATGCCTTACAACAAACAGCCAAATAATGATCTGCTGCCCGACAACGGGCCGGCAGAACGTCCGCGCTCCAAGGCCCCGTATCTCATCGTCATCCTTGTTGTCATCCTGGTCGCCGCAGGCGGTTATTATGCCTACCGAAATTTCAGGATCGCCAGTCAGCCGAAGCCTGTCATAATTTCGGATACTATCGATCTCAAATTTTATTATCCCCTGCCCCCGGCAAAACTCGGGGTTAAGGGTATCTCCATAAAAGCAAATTCAACAGACAAGGAAAAGGTCGATGTCATCATCTCGGCGCTTAAAGAGAACAAGATATTGCCGGATGGTGTCTCCCTTACAGAGTTTGCGGTCGACCCGGACGGGACGCTGCTCCTTAATTTTTCGCATGAGATGACCGTGATGAAGCTTGATCCCGTGACAGAGATCCAGACGGTGTATTCAATTATTAATTCGTTCCTCGCAAATTTCAACAAGGTAAAGAGCATCCAGCTTCTCGCGGGCGGACAGCCGTTCTTTACGATCAACGGCACCGTCTATACCTACAAACCGATAGAATTCAACTCTCAGATCCTGGAGGATTAAATGATCGATCCAAAAATCATCCGTGAACATATCGACGTACTGGACGGGGCGCTTGCCGATCGGCAGGCCTCGTTCGATACCGGAAAATTAAAGGAACTGGATGAAAAAAGACGCGGTCTCATCCAGGAAACGGAAAAACTGAAAAATGAAAAGAACGTTCTGTCCAACGAGATCGCAAAATTGAAAAAGTCGGGCGCCGAGGCTTCGGACAAAATAGAATACCAGCGTTCGCTCGGTCAGAGAATTGAAATCTGCGGACGGGAACTCAAGGCGGCCGAGGACGCGTGGGAGGAGCTTGCTCTAGTTATACCCAACATACCGGACAGCTCGGTCCCGATCGGGACATGTGATGAAGACAACAAGGTCGTGAAGACCTGGGGTGAAAAACGGGTCTATGATTTTGAGCCAAAGGCCCACTGGGACTTAGGTGAAGACCTCGATATTCTCGATCCGAAGCGGGCCGTAAAGATAACCGGCTCACGTTTTGCGCTGTATAAATCCTACGGGGCCATGCTCGAACGTGCGCTTATAAATTTTATGCTAGATCTTCACATCCGGGAGCACGGTTACACCGAAGTCCTGCCTCCATTCATGGTAAACCGTGCATCAATGACCGGCACGGGCCAGCTCCCGAAATTTGAAGAGGAGTTGTTCCACCTCGACGGCGTAGATTATTTCCTTATACCGACGGCCGAAGTGCCCGTGACCAATATTCACGCGGACGAGATATTGAAAGAGGACCAGCTTCCCGTCAAATACGTCGCATATACCCCGTGCTTCCGTAAAGAGGCCGGCGCACACGGGAAAGACACACGCGGCCTTACACGGCTCCATCAATTCAACAAGGTCGAACTTGTCACGTTCGCACATCCCGACAATTCATTCGCTGAACTGGAGGGGCTTCTCCTCGATGCGGAGGACGTATTGAAAAGACTCAACATACATTACCGGGTGAGCGCGCTCTGCACGGGCGATCTCGGGTTTTCTTCCGCAAAGACGTACGACATCGAAGTATGGCTTCCGGGGCAGGAAATATACCGTGAAATATCATCATGCAGCTGTTTTACCGATTTCCAGGCGCGCAGGGCAAAGATCCGGTTCCGCAGACAGGGCGGGAAAACCGAATTTGTTCACACGCTTAACGGTTCGGGCCTTGCGATAGGCAGAACGGTCATGGCGGTCATGGAGAATTACCAGGGCCCTGACGGCACGATAAGAGTGCCTGATGTGCTGAGGCCCTACATGATGGGCCTTGAGACAATAACCAGGGCCTAAAACTGGCGATCACCTGTTCTTACCGGGACCCAATGTGAATCATGCGGGGGGGTATACATATTATTCTTTTGTCCGGACATGGTATCGGAACATACCGGTAGCACGGTCCGGAAAGCGCCTCTGTCAGCCCGATAGGGTGGTTTTATCTTTAATTTAGGACTTTGTTAGGTTATAAGGTACAAGGAGGAAATCCAATGGAACGGGTTGGCATCATTGGTACGGGGAATATGGGGGAGTCTATTCTCAAGGCCCTCCTGAAAAATAACGTTGCGAAAAAGAACATCTGCTTTATCGAGGCGAAAAAAGACAGGGCCGATCATATCGCAAACACATACGGTATCGATGAGGTCCGTGAAGTGCCCGAACTGGCAAAACGATCGGATGCCATCATCCTGGCGGTGAAGCCGCAGGATGCATCAAAGATACTTCCGGACATTGCCTCCTCCATCACAGATTCCAACATCCTGATATCCATAATGGCGGGTATAACGATACCAAAGATCATTTCCATAGCGGGCAGGCCGTTAAGGGTGGTCAGGATGATGCCGAACCTTGCGATAAAGGTGAACGAGGGCGTTATTGGGATGACCGCAAGCGCGGATGTTTCGGCCGATGACTTTTCCGCCATAAAGTCGCTTTTCTCACGCGCAGGTCTTATAGTCGATGTAGACGAAGTGCATATGGACGCAATAACGTCTCTCGGCGCAAGCAGTCCGGCATTCTTTCTTCTTTTTCTTGAAGCTATGATAGATGCAGGGGTGCATATCGGGCTCCCCCGGGACAAGGCGAAGGCGATCTCGATACAGGTTGTCAGGGGGACTATCGAGATGCTGGAACAGGACCAGATACATCCCGCGTTAATGCGTGAAATGATAACATCGCCCGGCGGCACCACAATAAGCGGACTGGCTTCCCTGGAAGCTAACGCGTTTAAGGGAAATATTATTGAGGCGATCGAAAAAGCCGCACTGAGGGCCAAAGAGTTGTCTTCATGATGAATCAATACCAGAGCAAACGCCAGCTAATGGTCGAAACCCAGATCATTCAGCGGGGAGTAAAGGACGGGCGCGTTATCAATACAATGCTGAACGTCCCGCGGCATCTTTTTGTCGATGAGGCCCTCTGGCCCGAGGCATATGAAGATCACCCGCTTCCTATAGGAGAGAAACAGACCATCTCCCAGCCGTATATTGTAGCCCTGATGTCCGAATTGCTCCAGTTGACCGGCAAGGAAAAGGTACTGGAGATCGGCACGGGGTCCGGGTATCAATGCGCGGTCCTGGCGGAACTTGCAGACCAGGTGTTTACCGTCGAACGCATCCATTCCATTGCGAAGCGCGCACGAAAAATATTCGATCAGCTGAAATATTCGAATGTAATCGTTCACATCGGCGACGGGACCCTGGGATGGAAGGAGCATAGCCCCTATGACGGCATTATCGTGACCGCTGCCGCACCGCGCCCCCCGGCGGCGCTTCTCGAACAACTTGCGATAGGGGGCAGGCTTGTTATTCCCATTGGCGATGAATTCACGCAGGACCTCACCGTTTTTACCCGCGAAGAAAACAATAATTATACCGAAGAGAACTACGGAAGTTGCCGTTTTGTAAAACTGATAGGCACACAGGGATGGAGAGAATGAGCGGCGGAAAAGATCCGGTAGAATATGTCCGTTATGACGATATCCACGTCGAAAGGCTCTATATGCGGGACCTCAGGAAATTGCCCGTCATAACCGTCGAAGAGGAGAAGATGTACGCCCGCAAGGTCGCCGAGGGCTGTACTGAGGCGCGAAAAAAAATGATCGAGGCGAACCTGCGCCTTGTGGTAAAGATCGCGCGGCGGTACGTGAACCAGGGATTGAGCCTTCTCGATCTTATTGAAGAAGGCAATATCGGTCTCATCAAGGCGGTCGAAAAGTTCAACCTCGCCAAAGAATGCCGCTTCTCGACATATGCAACATGGTGGATAAGGCAGTCCGTCGAGCGGTCCATCGCAAATTTCTCGCGCACCATACGCCTGCCCGTCCACGTCTCTTCCCGGGTAAACAGGATATCGAAGATAGTCGCCATGTATGTTGAAAAGAACGGCAGGGAACCGTCCCTTGAAGAAATTTCACAGGAGTCGGGGTTTCGCCTCGATTTTGTCACAAACCTGTTCACAATGGCTATCAAGACCTATTCGCTTGAAAGCTATATCGACGAGAACAGCAAGCTTACCCTCGAAGAAGTAATACCCAACCCTGATAATGAAGAGCCTCTTTCCGTCCTTGAGCACACGCGGCGCATGGAAGAGGTCGCCTACTGGCTTGACGCGCTTAATTCCGATGAGAGAAAGGTCCTTCTTCTGCGTTTCGGCCTTGACGGAGACGAGCCGCAGACCCTTGAATCGATTGGAAAGACCTTTGGCGTAACGCGGGAGCGTATCCGCCAGATCGAACAAAAAGCCCTGAACAAACTTCGCAAGATCGTCAAGAGACGGAATATTGGAACAGAAAGCATCTGAATCCATACGGAGAAATCCAGCCCTTGACATTATTCGAAAAGGCTCCGTTATAACCGTTATTACGCTTATATCCAGGCCCCTCGGATATGTCAGGGAAGCTATCCAGGCCTATCTGTTCGGGGCGACGCTTCTCGTCGATGCCTTTATCGTTGCTTTTAATTTTCCGGAGCTGATCCAGACACTGTTCTTTTCCGGTGCGACAAGCGCATTCCTGATCCCGGTATGCACAAAATATCTCAACGATCGCGAAGAGTATTCCCATGTTTATTCGACATTTATAAATATTTCCATAATTGTGACGTTGTTTGTTTCGCTGGTATTCTTTCTGTTCAGCGATACGGTGGTGAGGCTCATAGCGCCAGGCTTTACGTCCGAAGCAAAGGCGATCACAAATAATCTCTTCATTATCATGATACCCGTTATCGCCTTTCACACGGTCCTTTCTGTCATGAAGGCTTTTCTCAATGCCAGGGAGCATTTTGCGGCGCCGGAATTATCCGGGATACTATGGAACATCATGTTCATTGCGTCGGCGCTGGTCTTCGGAAAAAGGCTTGGGATCTACAGTCTCGCCATCGGTGTGACCGCCGGTTCGCTTCTTCAGATCGTGATGCAGTACCCGTACTTGCGGCGGCTGGGGATCCATTACCGGATGACGCTCGACCTCAAGCATCCGGCCATTGCTGCCGCAAAGGGCCTGTTCGCCGGGGCGCTCATCGCCACCTCTATCGTTCCCATTAACAGCTTTGTCGGCCGCATTATCGCTTCATACCTGCCCCACGGCGAAGTGGCGTCCCTGTCTTACGCCTTCAGGATCTTCATCCTGCCCTTCAGCCTGTTCGCCGTCCCGGTCTATACGGTAATGTTTTCGAAGCTGTCGCGGCTTTTTCACGACAACGACATGAAGGATTTCAAGGCCCACATAGACAGCTCGATAGTGCTGATATGCGTTACATTGATCCCGGCGACCATTCTCCTTTGCTCGGTCGGCGACATATGCGTAAAGGTCCTTTATGAGCGCGGTGCGTTCACGCCGGCAGATACGGCAATGACGACGAGAGCACTCATCGGGTACAGCCTGGGGCTCGTCTTCTATGCGCTTTCCATCTCTTTTGTGAGGATATTCAATGCCATGCATGATATGAAGACCCCTGCGTTGATCGGCATATCATCAATAATTATCAACGCAATTATTGCGTCAATACTCATGGTCCCGCTCAAGAATCTCGGCATCGCGCTGGCAACATCGATCGTATCGCTTTACAATTTCATATTTCTTTACGTTATGCTAAGGCGCAAGATCGGCTACCGCCTGTCCCGGCCTGCCATAAGAGACACGATCAAGTCCCTTTCGGCGGGAATACTGCTGGTCCTTCTTATCGTCCTTTCGCGCCGCCTGCTTCCGGGCGGGATCGTTTTGGTCCTCACGGTAAGCATTGCGCTGACGATCGTCATTTACGGCCTGGTTTTTAAGAATTATTACCTCAAAATCTTGCGCAGGAGATAGAGCATTATCATGCATATCCCCGGTGCGTATAAGGGGACTTTATTGACTCATCAATAACGCTGTGTTAGCATTCCTTGATGACGGTCAAAGCGAGCGTATGATGAAAACAATAAGAGAATTTCATGTATCGCGCAGAGCAAGGGATGCGTATCAATTCAGCGATACGCTTCTCACCCTGAACGGCAATGTCGTGTTCACCAATTTCCTCGCGGCACGCAGTTTTGCACAGAAAATGAACCAGAAAAAAGACCTGGTCCTTTATCCTGAAACTGCGATCCGTGCCGGAGCGCTCATTGCTATGGGACTTATAGATGAGATCCTGCATTTCGTCGTCAGTGTCTATGTTGATACGACGCAAAAGAATGTAATGGAACGCGCCCTCATCCACCTGGAATCAACGCTCGGACGCGAAGAGATAGACAGGGTCCTCAGGCAATTCACCGACGAATTCCCCCCTGTCGCTGTGTACCAGAGGATGCTCGGCACAGAAGAATATTTGAAGGGCCAAACAGAAGGGATCGAGAACCGGCAGATCTCTCTCGAAGAGATGCTCCTTCTCTGGATTGCCAACATGGACCCGGCATTTCATCCCTTCCTCCAGCTTTTTGATGACTCGTCACTGAGAAAGGATACTGCGTATCTTAAGGCCATTGCCGAATTGCGGGCATTTTTTGATAAGGAACCGTCCTTCGGTCCTGACGGCCAGAACATCATCGATATGCTCCGGAGCCCTGCCATTGCCGTACCCCATTCTTTGTCGGGTCAACTCGAATACATCATGGAGCGCTGGGGATACCTTCTCGGTACCCGGTTCATATCCAGAGTGCTTAAGAGCCTTGACCTTTTCAAGGAAGAAGAGAAGATTCCCTTTCTGGGACCGGGCAAAGCCGAGATCTATCGTTACACGGGCCTCGAATTTGAGCCCGAGAAATTCAGCGCCGATAAGGACTGGATGCCCCGGGTTATCCTTATGGCCAAGAATATTTATGTCTGGCTCGACCAGCTGACAAAAGCATACCTCCGTCCGATAACGAAGCTTAACGAGATACCCGACGATGAACTTGATACCCTGCGCAGGCGCGGTTTTACCGGCATATGGCTTATTGGCGTCTGGGAACGAAGCGCTGCCTCCCAGCGCATAAAGCAAATGTGCGGCAACCCCGAAGCGGTCCCGTCGGCATATTCGCTTCATGACTATATAATAGCCGAGGACTTAGGCGGCGAGGCTGCCTTTCTTGAACTCAAGGAACGGGCGACGCGAAGGGGCATACGGCTCGCAAGCGATATGGTCCCGAATCATGTCGGTATATTTTCACGCTGGATGATAGAACATCCCGACTGGTTCGTCTCCATAGATCAAAATCCATACCCTTGGTATACCTATAGCGGAGCGAATCTCTCACAAGACGACCGGGTCTCAATTCACATAGAAGATCATTATTATGACCGTACCGATGCGGCGGTGGTTTTTAAACGCCGCGACAACTGGACGGGCAGCGAAAAATTCGTCTACCATGGTAACGACGGGACAAGCATGCCGTGGAACGATACGGCCCAACTCAATTACCTCAACCCGGAAGTCCGGGAGGCAATGATCCGGACCATCATTCACGTTGCCGGCAAGTTCCCCGTTATCCGTTTTGATGCCGCGATGACCCTGACAAAGAAGCATTTTCAGCGGTTGTGGTACCCGGAACCGGGCACCGGCGGCGCCATTCCCACCCGGGCAGAGCATAGCATGAGCTACGATGATTTCTCGAAGGCCATGCCCCATGAATTCTGGCGGGAAGTAGTTGACCGCGTTGCCGTCGAGGCCCCGGACACCCTCTTGCTTGCCGAGGCGTTCTGGCTCCTCGAAGGGTATTTCGTCCGGACGCTGGGGATGCACCGCGTCTATAACAGCGCTTTTATGAACATGCTTCGTGACGAGGAGAATTCCAAATACCGCCTGGTAATGAAAAATACGATGGAATTCGATCCCCAGATACTGCGCCGCTTCGTGAATTTTATGAACAACCCCGATGAGCGGACCGCCGTTGACCAATTCGGTACGGGTGATAAATATTTCGGGGCCTGTACAATGATGGTCACCATGCCGGGACTGCCTATGTTCGGCCACGGTCAAATAGAAGGCTACGCCGAAAAGTACGGCATGGAATACAGGCGGGCATACTGGGATGAGACCCCGGATCAATACCTCGTGGAACGTCACGAGCGCGAGATATCCCCGCTCCTCCATAAACGCCACCTTTTTGCGGATGTAGAAAATTTTCTCCTCTACGATTTCTTTACACCGGAAGGGGGTGTCAACGAAGACGTCTTCGCATACTCCAACAGATACGGCGGGGTGGGGACACTCTTTGTGTTTAACAACAGGTACTCGACAGCTCGGGGATGGATAAGGACGTCGGTGGCTTTTTCCGTCAAGGACGGTCCCGTCGAAAACCGTCATCTTGTTCAGAAAAGCCTTAAAGAAGGTCTCGACCTCATGGGCGGCAAAGATCATTACACGATATTCAGGGATCATACCTCAAACCTGGAGTATATCCGGGATAACCGGGGATTGTCGGACAACGGGCTCTTCATAGAATTGCAGGCGTATCAATATCATGTATTTCTCGATTTCCGCCAGGTTGAAGATAACGAATGGCACCATTATGGACAGATATGCAGGTACCTCGACGGCAAAGGTGTTCCGAGCATTGACGACACGATCCGCGAGATATTCCTGCAGCCCATTCACCGCAGTTTCAGGAACCTCGTCAATCCTTCATTCTTCAGATATATCCTTGCCAACCACAGGGACATTGTGAACCGCGAGGCGCTCCTGCCCCCGGATGCCCTTGTCGATGAGGCAAGCGCCAAGCTTTATGATCTTCTTCGCGAGATCAAGACATATCTGGATTCGTCTCAGGACGAATCCGTAATTGTCGACGAGGTGAAGCTAAAATTCACCGCATTGATTCAGTCCCATCCCTTTGTGCAGGATATTGTTCACGGCGAAAGCGAACTCAATGTCCTTCTGTCCCGGGAATTGTCCGCTTCTCACCTGGCATGGCTTTTTGTTCATAACCTCGGCGGCCTTATTGACGGTGGTCAGGGCATTCGTGAGGAGATAAGCCGAAGCTGGATCGATGAATGGCTCTTCGGGAGGATCATAGGCGAAACCTTGAATGGCCTGGGATACGACGATAAAGAGATCCACAGCTCCCAACTGCTTATCAAGATATTCACATCCCATCAGGACTGGTACAAAGAAAAGGACCCGCGCGCCATTCTCAATTCATTCATGGCCGATGGAGATGTCCAGTTCCTCCTCGAGGTCAATCGTTATCAGGGGATTCTCTGGTTCAGCAAGGAGGCATTCGAGGACGTGATCTCCTGGATGTATTTCACGGGCGGCATCTCGATCATGTCGCAGAAAGATGGCGAAGAGAAGGACATGCTCCAGGAACTGAAGAGGTGTTTTGCCATGGTCGAGTTCCTGCATCGCGCCTCTTTGTCGTCCGGTTATCAACTGGAGAAATTCATCAAAATAATTCAGGATGCAAACAAACTGGCGATGGAGAAAGCACAAGCTGCAGGCATACATCCGAAAGAGGAAATCTAACCCGGATCAACGCCAGAAAGGGCCATCGTGAACTCCGGCAGGGTCCGTCAATGTTTCTTTTTCGTAGATGCGAGCACTTTCTGGCTGCAGGGCATGTTCTTATGGACCAGCATTTTTTTGAGTTCGCACCGAATAGCCACGAATGTCCTGCAACTGCCCGATCCGTCAACCCCGGTTTCCTTCGGCATCGCCGCATATTTACACGACAGATCGCAAAAGTCCAATAAACCTTTCATAAATATACCCGCTCCAGCCGTCATCCCAAAGAGTTATTCATTGGACACAGATGTCTACCCTCTCCCGCCGTCATCCCGGTTTACCGGGATCCAGCGTCTTTGTTTCTTTATTTCTTCTATCATATTAACAACATACGTCAACAATTGCTTCAATTGCGCATTCGCCAACCCGTTATAAACAACGGCTAAAGACACTGGATTCCGGCGCAAAAAGCGCCGGAATGACGGGGGTTGGTGGATTGCGACACAGTCTCCGGGCGAGGAATGTTGAAAAAGCTCATGTTAGCGTTCAGATCAGCAGCATAATGATCACAAAAATTGCCGCCAATGCCAGCAAGATGGCCCATGGCAGAACCTTTGACCCTGCGGTTCTTATCCCTTCCCCATCCGGAGCCTGTTTGGCGGTTTGTGACGAGACGATCCGCGAACAAAAGACGAATATGGCTACGCCGGCGATGCCGGCGGCAGCATATAGCATTATCGAGAGTGCGGCCGGTTTCGGCGGTCTCGTCGAAACATATACCAAGCCGCCGAAACCGGCCGCAGCTAAAATGCCGCCGATCAATTTGCCCAGCATTAAAGGCAACTGCCGGACCTCAGACCTTACGCCGTCCTTCATTCTCAATAATATTACCGCACCTGTTTCCAGGTATTATCAGGGTCGTAGGCCTTGATCGCATTCGCGGCTTTCGCCGTATTTTTACCAAGGTTTTTTTGATAAACAACGCCTTCCTGATTTACGATAAACGTCATCACCCCTGTGATCCCGTATTCGGCAGGGTACGCGACAAGGCCGAAGCCCTGGGTCATCCGACCGTTAACGATATAATTCTGGGCGCCTCCGGGTGCGTTCTTTTCCTGGGACGTTAGTATCTTGTAGTAGTATCCGTGATATGGCACCGGTTTATCGGACTTTTTCGGCTGTAATACTTCCATGCGTGCGCGGGCCATGAACATTCCCAACGGGCTTAGCTCTTCGCCCTCTTTCGTTTCCCAGTAAAGCCCGTTGCGCGTGCCCGGATCAGATATAAACTTCCGGGCATATTCACCCGGGGCGTCTTTGGACCCTGTCATCCTGAGGTAATCTTTCTGGGCGTCAACATATGCGAGACACGATTGGATCGTGTCGAGCTCATTTCTTCCAATTCTTCTCTGCAGTATTTCCGCCCTGCCTTGCTTCGCATCAAAAGACCATTTGTCCCCTTTTTTGACGATCGGTACCGGAAATGGAAATTCATTATTGCCGACATATAACAGCGCCTTGTTGTCCATCGATATATCGAGCCTGTTCTTTTCCTCGTATGCTTTTACGAAGCGTTCGTAAAGGTCCTTGTTGACCATCTCGTCCTGCGATATGACAGAATCCT
>CAIQJW010000151.1 GCA_903872255.1 uncultured delta proteobacterium
ATTTCCTCAGGTCATCAATTTCTTTATCGGTCAGCTTTTCAGCATCAAACATTTTACTTGCCTCCCATGGAGTAATAATCGCAATCTTCGCGCAAGAGACAGCGCGGACAATAGGGTTTTTTTGCCTTACAGATATACCGCCCGTGAACTATTACAAGAAGGGAGAATGGCATCCAGGACGCCATCGGGACGATAGATCTCAGGTCGGTTTCTATCTTCTCAGGGTCTGTCTTCGCCGTAAACCCGAGCCTTCCCGATACACGAGCGACATGGGTATCGACAATCACGCCCGGCTTGTTGTATGCGAGGCCGACGATCATATTGGCTGATTTCCGGCCAATTCCCTTTACCGTGGCAAACGTATCGATATCATCGGGAACATTGCCGTTGAACCTTTTCAGTAGATCAGCAGCTATGTTCTTGATCGCCTTGGCCTTGTTCCGGTAAAAACCGGTCGGGCGTATATCTTCTTCTAATTCGGCGGCCGGCGCGTTGATGTAGTCCTCGGCCGTCCTAAATTTCCTGAACAGCTCTTTTGTCACAGTGTTCACCCGCTCGTCGGTGCACCGGGCAGACAATACCGTGGCGATAACAAGCTCCAGGGGATTCGTGTAGGAAAGCTCCACCCGGGGCTCACCGTGCATCTCCTGAAGCCTTTTCAAGATCGAGTCGATATCTTTTTTCATAACAGACGATGAGAACGTAACTTTATACCATTTGGCCAAGAAGATTGTCCAAAGGAAAAAGCGCAGGTACCCTGCATACCATGATTCCGAAACTTGGGGAGCGTGGACAATTCTCTATGCTCTGCGCTTATCCTTTTAGGATCTGCGTTACTTCTCCCAAACTGCGCGTGTTCAGGATGTCCTTTTTTTCCTGCCAGCCTTTGCGGGCGGTGCAGACTCCGTAGAAGACCTCTGTGAGGCCGGCTGTGTTATGGGCGTCGGGGTTGATGGAGATGAGAACATTCTTGCTTCTGGCATACGGCAGATGCCGCCAGTCAATGTCGAGCCTGTAGGGGCTGGCGTTGAGCTCGATCACCTTGTTGTGCCGTGCCGCCTCATCGATAATAACCTTCATATCGATATCGTAGCCTTCACGCGATAAAAGAAGCCTGCCTGTCGGGTGGCCGAGCATGGTCATATACGGGTTGCCGATCGCGGCGATGATCCGCGCCATCTGCTCGTCCCTCGCGAGCCTGAAATTCGAATGGACCGAGGCGATGACGAAATCGAAGCCCTTCAGGATATCTTCGTCGTAATCGAGACTTCCGTCCGGCAGGATATCGCTTTCGATGCCTTTAAATATATGGAAATCGAACCATTTCTCATTGAGAGAATCAATGAGATCCCACTGTCGCCTCACGTCGTCCGTTTTGAGGCCGCCCGCATAATAGGCGCTTTTGCTGTGGTCTGATATGCCGATGTACCTGAACCCCAGCCCCCTGGCGGCCTCGGCCATGTTCTCGACGGAATCCGAACCGTCCGAGAAATTCGTGTGTACGTGGAACACACCCTGTATATCTTTTTCGCGGACCAGTTCGGGGATCGTGCGGGCCTCGGCGGCCTCGATCTCCCCCATATCCTCGCGTATCTCCGGAGGGACGTATTGAAGGCCCAGTCTCTCGTAGACCTGTTTCTCGGAGTCAGCCGCCACAAACGTTTCCCCGTGGAAAAGCCCGTACTCATTGAGCTTTAGGCCCAATTGTTTGGCTATGCCCCTTAAGCGAACATTATGCTCCTTGCTCCCCGTAAAGTACATAAGGGCAAAGGGGAACTCATGGGGCTCGACAATGCGCAGGTCAGCATCGATACCGGAGATGAGCCGGACGGACGTTTTGGTGTCACCGGTGAGATATATCTCTTCTATTTCTGTAAGTGTCGTGAAAGCCAGCGACAGCGCATCCCTGTCACCTCCTGCCACGAGGATATCCATGTCGCGAATGACCTCTTTTCTCCTGCGGATGCTCCCGCATATTTCAACAGAACTGCCGGGCGCTTTCTCAGTTAATTTATCCCGAATGGCCAAAGCCTGCGTGTAAACATCGGCGAACAGGTGTTCGCCCTTGTGCTGCTTCATGAACTCTATGCCCTTGAGTATCTTCTCCTGGGTCTTCTCGCCAAAACCGGTGAGATTGACAAGCCGGTTCTCCCGGCAGGCATATTCAAGCTCTCCGACCGTCGTGATCGCGAAGGTCTCAAAAAGGAGCTTGATCTTCCTCGGCCCGAGATTCGGGATCCCGGTCAATTCCAGAAGCGATTCGGGTAATTCCTTTTTCAGCTCCTCGTAGTATTGGATCTTCCCCGTTGCAAAATACTCGTTTATCTTTGAACCGATCGCCTCGCCGATACCGCGTATCTCGCGCACACGCCCTTCTGTTATGATCTGGTCAAGGTCCGTAAGGTTATCTGACAGGGCGCGCGCGGCCTTGGCATACGCCCGGCACTTAAAGGCATTTTCTCCCTTTATCTCGAGGAGCCTGCCGATGTCTTCAAGAATACTGACGATATTAGTTGTTGGCATGCAATAATCGTAATGTCGACTCTGCGGCATGTCAACATAATACCGGCGAAAGGCTAACGGCTAAAGGCTAAAGGCGAAAGCGCGGAAATAGCTAATCGCCGGCCGACTACCCTGGTTAAGCTTTTTTGCTTCTATAGGCATTGTTCCGCTTATCCGTTAGCCTTTCGCCTTTCGCCTTTCGCCGTTTGCCGCTAATTTTCTTGCATTCGCTTATGGGTTCGGGTATGCTTCGAACAGAGGAAAACCCGTGCCAGCAAAGAAAAAAACGCTCTATTACACCGAACCGCTCTTTAACGAACTCAAGA
Source organism: uncultured delta proteobacterium (assembly GCA_903872255.1). Taxonomy (GTDB): domain Bacteria; phylum Desulfobacterota; class Syntrophorhabdia; order Syntrophorhabdales; family Syntrophorhabdaceae; genus Delta-02. The sequence continues at coordinate 2,829 of CAIQJW010000151.1, forward strand.
AGGATTATTGCTATGTCTGCGGTAAACGGATAAAAGAAAATGAAGGGCTTAACGTAGGCAATAACGTGTGGCGACACAAGATATGCAAACCCGGCAGCGCCCACTGGCTCCGCAGCACCCTCGCAAACGACGAAGCAACTCTGGCGATATTCAAATCTTAGAGAGCTCCCGCGTGTTACCCTCCCCCTTATTATCGTTACCTTAACTTTTTTCTTATCACCTATCATTCAAAGCGGCTTTTATTGCATTTTCGAGCATAACATGCCGCCGTCATACCGGACTTGGAGACTGTGTCGCAAACATTTTCCGCCGGAAACGTGCAAACCACCGGAATAAACCACCGTCCGTCATTCCCGCGAAAGCGGGAATCCCCCCACCTGGAACGTTGAACTTAGAACTTAGTACAAAAAAAAGGCGCCTGGAATCAGGCGCCTTTTTTTATTCGCTTTTAATTCTAGTCAAGGCTCTCGTCGCCGATCCTCATACCGTAGAATGAACGATAGATGAAGACGAGCGCGACAATGAAGAAAACACCGCCGATCACATACTTCGCCGTCTGGCTCTGAATAGTCACTGCGATCTCTGTCGCGAGGAGGCCGAACAGCGTGGTGAATTTAATGACCGGGTTCATCGACACTGAAGATGTGTCTTTAAAGGGGTCGCCAACGGTGTCGCCGACAACTGCCGCTTCGTGAAGCGGCGTTCCCTTTTCTTTCAGGTCAACTTCAACGATCTTCTTGGCGTTATCCCATGCGCCACCGGCATTGGCCATAAATATGGCCTGATAGAGGCCGAAGAATGCGATAGCTACCAGGTAGCCGATGAAGAAATACGGGTTGAAAAAAGCCAGTGCGAGGGTCATGAAAAAGACAACGATGAAGATGTTCCACATACCTTTCTGAGCGTACTGGGTACAGATCTTCACGACTTCTTTACTGTCCTCTATAGAAGCCTCTTCCTTGTCAAGGTGAATATTATTCTTAATGAAAACGACGGCTCTGTAAGCACCTGTCGTGACGGCCTGTGTCGCCGCACCGGTAAACCAGTAGATGACAGCGCCGCCCATGAGAAGGCCCAGAATGATCGTAGGCTGAACAAGGCTCAAATGAGCGACTACGTTGCCGTACAGGTTCTCAAGGAGAATAATGATACCGAAAACCATCGTAGTTGCACCAACAACGGCGGTACCAATGAGAACGGGTTTTGCCGTGGCTTTAAAGGTATTGCCTGCCCCGTCAGCCTCTTCGAGATAATCTTTGGCGACGGCAAAGTTAGGTTCGAAACCAAAAGTATTTTTGATATCTTCTTTGATGTTCGGATACGATTCAATTCTCGACAGCTCATACACCGACTGAGCGTTATCGGAAACAGGACCGTAACTGTCAACTGCAATTGTCACAGGGCCCATGCCGAGAAAACCGAAGGCAACGAGACCGAACGCGAAAACGGGAGCCGCAAAAGCAAACTTCGCAGGCATAAGAGCCATTATCGAGGGATGCTGCGAAACAAGATATGAGATGAACATAAGGACCAAGATTACGAGGCCTTCCCAGAAAGCTGAAAAGTTACCGGCAACAAATCCGGAGAGGATGTCAAGCGATGCGCCGCCATGGCGTGCCGCGCTGACCACTTCCTGAACGTGCCGTGATTTCGTACTCGTAAATATCTTGGTAAACTCCGGGATCAAAGCGCCTGCGATAGTACCGCAGGAGATGATTATGGCGAGTGCCCACCACAAGCCCGGATACTGAGCCGCACTAAGGTCACCGAGAAGCATATAGCTCGCCCAGAAGGTGACAACGATCGCGACAATCGAAGTGATCCATACCAGGTTGGTAAGGGGCTGTTCGAAATCGAATTTTGTCTTTGAACCGAAAACCGAAGACGTGATGCCCCTGTTGATGAAGTAGGAAACAAGGGAGGTAATGATCATGAGAATACGCATTGCAAAGATCCAGATGATCAGGGTGGCTGACATCATCGGGTTTGCTGCAAGGGCCAAAGCCAAAAAGGTGACGAGAGCAACGCCGGTTACGCCGTAAGTCTCGAAGCCGTCAGCTGTGGGGCCGACACTGTCGCCAGCGTTGTCACCGGTACAGTCGGCGATAACACCAGGGTTCTTGGGGTCATCTTCGGGAAGATGGAAGACGATCTTCATAAGGTCGGAACCGATGTCGGCGATCTTCGTGAAGATACCACCGGCGATCCTGAGTGCGCTTGCGCCAAGGGATTCACCGATCGCGAAACCGATGAAGCTGGGACCAACGAGGTCTTTCGGAAGGAACACAAGGATGCATATCATGAAGAAGAGCTCAACGCTGACTAGAAGAAGACCAACGCTCATACCTGATGTCAACGGAATATTGACAACTTCAACCGGTCTGCCGCGAAGAGATGCAAAAGCGGTCCGGGAATTTGCCCAGGTATTGATCCTCATACCGAACCATGCAACACCGTAGGAACCGAGGATGCCGAGGATCGAGCAAATAAGGATGATGGCCATTTTGCCAAAGGGAGCACCGGACAACCCCATAAAGTAATAGACCATACATGCAGCGATCAAAACCCAGAGTATTAATAGAAATTTGCCCTGCTGGGCGAGATACGACTTACAGGTTTCCCAGATAATAGCGGAAACGTCAAGCATGGACTTATGTGCAGGCATGTTCTTTGTCTGGTTTGCCTGAATAACACTAAATATCAGGCCAATAATGCAGATAATGATACCGAAATACATGATGCTGATGCCGCTCACCACGCTACCGAAAAGATTGAATGAAACCATTGAAAGATCCGGCAGAACGATGTCCGCTTCACCGGCGAATGCCGGCAAGGCGACAAGCATAAACATGAATAATAACGATGCGGTACTCAAAGCTTTTTTGATGCTCATCTATAACCTCCTTGATTAATGATAATGAATAACCTTAGTTCCCTGAACCGGTACGGATTTGTTCCCTATTTTAAACATTTTCTTTTTGGAATGTCAACGAAACTTAGGAAAAAATTCACAATACGTCATTGTAGACAGGCGTTTTTTCTTCTTCTATTGAAAACAGCG
>CAIQJW010000152.1 GCA_903872255.1 uncultured delta proteobacterium
GCAAGGCGGGTAATGAGGTTAATTATGTTCTGCCCCGCTTTTGGGAATTTTACGACAAAAAAATCGACGAAGATGTGGCCCCTCATCCATGAGGTGATGGGAAGGGCGAAACCGATGGCTACTGCCCCGCCCAAACCGACTATCTCAAATGTTCCGATAATAGGCCTGTCGAAGAAATAGCGCAGGAAGACGTCACAAACTGTGAGCAGCATAATAAAAGTAAGGGCTACTCCAGCAATGACGCTCATCAATTTGCTGAGTTTTTCAGCAATCCAAAGTATGGCTCCCATTGCTCCTCCTAATGTAACTTGTAGTGTATCTTTATCCCTGATGTAATACCGCATCTTATGTCATCGGAGTGGTCAATGTCAAGCTAAAAATTTAGCAATTAAGACGTGGAAATGATTGACTTTTAAACGCATTCGTACCCCAGTTGCTGAACAATACGCCGAACAATCGAAAAAGCTGGATTTGATAAGATTATGTGAATAATTCCCGGAATATTCCCGGTGTCATTTTTGCTATTGCCTTCGAAAAATGATAGGTATTTTATATGGATACAGCATGCGCGATACTTGCCGGCGGACGGAGCCTCCGCATGGGGCGCGACAAGGCGACCGCCCAGTTTCAGGGCAGGACATTGATCAGGACTATTTTTGACATCGTTAAAACGGTGTTCGAGGATATAATAATAGTTTCTTCGATGCACGGCCCCATGGATGGTATTGACGCAGCCATCGTAAAGGATATTCTCCCGATCCAGACCCCCATGGTCGGTATTGCTACGGCACTTCTCAATTCAGAGAAACCGCGCGTTTTCGTCGTTGCCTGCGATATGCCTTTTCTCACCCGGGAAGCTATACGGTGCCTGATAGATGCACCGGGAAATGCGGAAATAATAATTCCAATGATCGGACAATATTATGAACCTCTTCATGCGGTGTACAACCGGTCCTGCCTGCCGCATTTTCTCCGGTTGATAGGTCTTAACCGGCTTAAGATATCCGGCGTGTTCCCTTACGTGACGACGAGGGTGATAAAGGATGACCCGCGCTTTCGCAATGTCCGCGGCGACCTTGTCTTTCTCAATCTGAACACGGTCGAGGAATTGCAGCGCGTCAAGACGGATGAGCCATTTTGACGGGCGGTATATGTCCGCGGCTGATGCGCACAATGACCGAGAGAGATATTCCCGAAATATTGGAAATAGAAAAACGTTCCTTCGTATCGCCCTGGACCCGGGGGATGTTCACGCAAACCCTTGAGTCGCCCGTCGCGTACAACTTCGTAACGGTCGGGAGGCAGAAGATACTGGGATATGTTATCTTTTACCAGGCAGGCCTCGAGATGCACATCATGAATATCGCAGTACATCCCGACCACCGGCGCCAGGGGATAGGCTCCGACATGATGCAGAGAATACTTGAGACATCCCGGATAAATTCGGTCGAGGAGTGTTTCCTGGAGGTCAGGGAAACCAATTTCCCCGCGCAGGGTCTGTACGAAAAACTCGGGTTCAGGAATATCGGGAGGCGTAAAGGATATTATAGTGAAACAAGTGAAGATGCGATCGTGATGGTATTATCTTTGGCGTAAGGCGTAAGGCGTAAGGCGTAAGGACCACCTACGGAAAAAGGAATTGCCATGCACGGGCCTTACAGGTTAGAATCCCGTCGAAGCAAAACCTTATACATAAAGGTACGAATATGGATGATATGCCGGGAATAATAACTGAGAACAGCGCCTTGATCCCGGGTTATCACCGCCTGACCGTACGGCTCGAGAGACCTCTCGGAAAGGTTTCGCCGGGCCAGTTTGTCATGCTGAAGGTCCCCGATCCCGAGGTGTTCCTCCGCAGGCCGTTCAGCATCTACGATGCACGGGATAGGACGGTGACGGTCATGTACCGCGTTGTCGGCAAGGGCACGGATGCGTTAAGCCGCGCCCGGAAGAAGGCTCCCGTCATGGTACTCGGACCGTTGGGCCGCGGGTTTTCGATACCGCCCGCGGGTGCGTGCCTTGTCATAGCGGGGGGTATCGGTTACGCCGGGGTACGGATGCTCCTGAAAAGGCTCGGGAAAAGGGCAGCGTTGTTCCTGGGGATCACGGGGAAAACCGAACTTCCCTTGCTTTCCGACCTCAAGGGTGTTGAGGTTTTGACCGCAACGCTTGACGGCTCCCACGGGTATCACGGCAATGTCGTTTCCCTGCTGAAGGAACGCTTCGCACCACACCGCTCGCAAGGGCCGACCATATTTGCCTGCGGTCCCAAGGGAATGATCATAAGCTTAAAAGAATTCCTCGAACCGGACAAGGTTCCGTGCCAGGTTTCGATCGAGGAGAGGATGGCGTGCGGCCTGGGACTCTGTTTCGGGTGCATCGCTGAAACGAAAGACGATACAAACCCTTTTAAAAGGGTTTGTAAAGAAGGACCGGTATTTGATCTATGGGACCTCTCGCTGTAGATATATTGGGCAAAACCCTGAAAAACCCGGTTATGAACGCATCGGGGACACTCGGTTACGGCATTGAGATAGAGCCCCTCTGGAATATTGACATCCTGGGGGCCTACGTTACAAAAGGCCTGTCCGAAAAGCCCCATCACGGCAACAAAACGCCCCGCGTCTGGGAGGAGCGCTGCGGAATGATAAACTCCATAGGGCTTCAGAATGTCGGGGTGGAATACTTCTTTTCCCATTATTTCCCGTTCTTCGAAGAGAAAAAGTTGCCCATTATCGTGAATTTCTTCGGATTTACCGAAGACGAGTATGTTTCGTGTGCCAGGAAGATCCCTTCCCACGATCTCATTGTTGCACTTGAGATGAACCTTTCCTGTCCCAATATAAAAAAGGGGGGGATAAGTTTCGGAAAGGACGCCCCGGCCGTCCATAACATCGTACGGGCAGTTCGGGATGTAACATCGGTCCCCCTCATCGCCAAACTTACCCCCGAAGTGAAAAATATCGTCGAGATAGCACGGGCGGCACATGAAGGAGGGGCAGATGGGCTTACATTGATAAATACGATGCCTGCTGCGATCATTGATACAAGGACAAGGAGCATGCCGCTTAAAGGCGGACTTTCGGGCCCCGTTTTAAAGCCCATTGCCTTACGGGCCGTCTATGAATGCTATAGGGAAATACCGATCCCCATCATAGGCGCAGGGGGGATAATGGATGTCGAAGATGCCCTGGAATTCCTGATGGCAGGCGCGCGGGCCATTGAGATCGGCACCGCCACGTTCGTGGACCCTTTTACGATGCCGAAGGTCATCGCCGGCCTCAATTCATGGCTTAAGGAAAATAACTACGCCGGCATACCGGCCATAACGGGAATAGCCCATGGCTGATGGCAACGGGTCAAACCCGGGCAATATACCGGTTGAAGGGGCCGACCGTTATGCGGCCGGGATAAGCGCCTCCCTTGGCATCCCGGATATCATCGCCCGCATACTCGTCGCCCGGGGCATCACGACCCCCGGCGGGGCATCGGTCTTCTTAAAGCCCCGGCTTAACGACCTTTCCGACCCCTTCCTTCTTCCTGACATGGAAAAAGGCATTGCGCGGTTTGTTGACGCCATAAAAAAAGGTGAAAAAATTTGCATATGGGGCGATTACGATGCGGACGGCATTTCAAGCATTGCCCTTGCCTACAATTTCCTCAAGAACCTTGGCATAACCCCCGTTGTCCATATACCGACCCGCGAGGAAGGATACGGACTTCATAGTGATAAGATAAATGATCTTCACGAGCAGGGGGTGAACCTTCTAGTCTCGCTCGACTGCGGTTCTTCGAACATCGAGGAGATTGCCCGCGCGAACGAGCTCGGTATCGATACCATAGTTATAGACCACCACGAGATAGGGGCCGATCTCCCGCCCGCCCATGCCGTCATAAACCCTAAGCGCAAGGATTCGGTATTTCCGACGCGCGACCTTGCGGCCTGCGGGGTAACATTCTTTTTTCTCATGGGGCTAAGGAGAGTCCTCAATAAGAAAGGGATGATACTGAAGCACATCAACCTGAAAAAGGAATTGGATCTTGTAACTATCGGAACGGTGGGCGACATGGTGCCCTTGACCGGCGACAACAGGATCCTTGTCAGGCATGGCATCGAGGTTATGAACCAGGCCCCGAGGGCCTGGCTTCGCTCCATGCTGGGAAATAAGATGATATCGAAAGGGTTGGTAAATGAGTTTGCGCTCGGTTTTATCATAATTCCCCGGATCAATGCGGCCGGCAGGGTATCGCGGCCCGGCCCGGCCTTCGATTTTCTTGTATCTCCCGATGACGACACAGCGCTTGTCCTCCTGGCTGAGCTTCAGAAGGCGAACAATCTCAGGCAGACGCTAGAAAAAAAGATCCACGGCCAGATCGTGAATGGCATTTCAGTCAACGGGCTCGCGGGCAAAAAAAGCATCGTTGTATTTGATGAAAAATGGCATGCGAGCGCGGGCGTTCTTGGCATTGTTGCGCAAAAACTGACGGAGCAATTCGGAAAGCCCGCCATCGTTATGACCATGGTCAACGGCATATGGAAAGGTTCCGGCCGCGGCCGCGAAGGGATGGACCTCTTCGAAACGATATGCTCCCTCTCCCCTCTGCTAATCAAATATGGAGGACACAAATACGCCTGCGGTATCTCGCTTGCGGATGAGAATATCAAGTTTTTTGCCGATGCTTTTGAAAGATCAATGGAGGGAGTAACCCTGTCCAGAAAGCGTTCGGTGCATATTGATACCACCGCCGGGTTTGACGAGTTGACAATTGACGTCATGGAACTGTTCGAGCAGATAGGCCCGTTCGGAATTGGCAACCCCCGGCCGAACCTTGTCTTCGAGGCGGCAGGTGTTTATGCGGCGGGCAATGGAAGGACAAGGATCGTGGACCATAGCAGCAGAACGTGGTACGGTTTCTATCCTTCCCAAGGGCCAGTCCAAAAAGACGGCCCCGGCAGGATAATCGCGTCGCCGAATGTACGGATGGAAATGGGAGAGAAGTTCATCAATCTCAATATAAAGGAAATATTAAATTCGTAAGCAAATAGCATGTCCCCACAACCCAGCATGTATGGACATCCGCACATATATGTTCTATAATAAAATTAATGATAAAGAAATCCGGAAAACAGAGGGTATCCCATGAATGCTGAGTTATCAACCCTGTTGATCGC
>CAIQJW010000153.1 GCA_903872255.1 uncultured delta proteobacterium
ACGACTCGGGGGGGGGTGGTGATAGATACATCATCCATTTATTATGTTGTTGTTATCAATAGGTCTATATTTGATTATAGCAGAGGATCATCAATAAAACACAAGAATTATTTATTGCCATATGAAAGTGATACGCCCCTCTCTCCTGCTGTTCATTGGTTACGATATACTGCCAATCGGGGATGTATTTATGGATGAGCCTGACAAACTTCTCGAAGTGTTTCCACGCCCGTTCCTTGTCAACAATGTTCTCCCGGTATGTAAGGGAAAGAAGGTGATCGAAGCCAGCTGCCATGCAGATGTGCCTGATCCTTGCCTTTGCCCTTTGTTTGCATCTTTCCTGATTGGCTTCCCTGTCTTTTGACTTGCCTCTCTGTACTGTCTTCTTTGATCCTGTAACCGACCAGCCCCATGATGCCTCAACATACTTATCCCCGTAATCCCGTATAGTGACTGTCTGATAGGGGGTCATATGCGGACCCCTGACAGTGAAGGGTTTAACGAGAAGTGTCCTATAGTTAAAGTCTAGTAAGACCAGACCGCCAGTTCTACCGTTGAACCGCTGTCGCCCGTGCCTGCTCGCCAGGGCCCCTGAAAGAAGACGAAAAAGCAAAGACAAAGACAGGGCAAGGGAGCCGCCAACAAGTTGGCATCGCCCTTGCGGTCTCAAGACCAAAAAACCTAACGACACAAAAACCTTGACCGGGTAGGGCGGTCTGGTATAATACGCATACACTCTCCTTTCGTTGATTGCGTTGGGTGAGAAAACAGAAAGCCACCGAGAACCCTGCCAAGAGCTCTGGTGGTTTTGTTTTTCCTGAGTAAGTCTACTGACTTCTAAATCACTTCTATGGTACTCATGAAGTATTGTGAAATAGGGCGCTAGGGCGGGTTCAAATCCCGCCTTCGGCATTATATAATTCCTTGTATTTATTTAATTGATCAGTCTGTAGGGTTTTGTAACACCCGCATGTCAAGCATATGGGCATGTTTCAAGATATGACGATTACCGCATGGAAGAGATAAAACACGAAACTATATTCGCAAACGTCATACTTCAAACTCCAGAATAAACCTCGGTTCGTTGTCCCTATCAATCGTCATGGTTCCTCCAAGCTGTTCTGTTAATAAACCTACAAGCTGCATACCAAAACCGGTGGAGATCGGGACGTCAGTAGACCTCCGGCTATAACAAGGCTCCACGGATTCGGGAATGCCTGTGCCGTTATCCTGAACAATGAGGGATGCACGGCTGTCCTTTATTGAAAAGGACACGTTTATTAATCCATTATCTCTACCGATAAAGGCGTATTTCATTGTATTCGTAAGAAGTTCATTAAGAATCATACCCAAACAGGACAATATCTTTGCATCAAGAACAACCTCATCGATCCGTGTCTCTATCACAACCTGTCCCCGTTTGGGGAAATTGTCCACGATCTCATCGACCAGAGAGGTGATGTATTCCTTCGCTGATATAGCTCCGAAATCTTTAGACCGGTACAGCTTGTCATATAATACCATCATGCTCTTGACCCGGTTTCTCGCATCCTGCAGGGCGCAGATGACCGCCGGGTCCTTCAGTGTGTCCGATTGCAGGGAGAGGAGGCTCATGACGACGTCCATGTTGTTCTTGACCCTGTGATGCACTTCCCTGAGGAGGAGTTCCTTTTCGGCGAGGAGAGTTTTGATCTCATCCTCTGCCTGCTTGCGTTCGATGGCATAGCGCACTGCGCGCAGGAGCAGATTTCCGCTGACCTGATCTTTGACCAGGAAGTCCTGGGCGCCTTCCCGTACCGCTGCTACGGCTGTTTCCTGATCGTTATCGCAGGTCAGCACAATAATAGCAAGGTCCGGCGCCAATTGGCGCAGTTTCCGAAAGGTTGCAAGCCCCTGGCTGTCGGGAAGCCCGAGATCGGTCAATACAATGTCTATTCCACCGGTCGCAAGCCGGGCGATGGCATCGGAAAGCCGCGGCACGGATTCGCTATGAAATCGTATATGACCCATCTCCGGAAGCGCGTCGCGTATCAAGTCTGCGTCGGCCGGGTTGTCTTCAATGATCAGGACGTTCAGTCTTTCAGTCATACTTGGCCCCCTTGGGCGGCAGCCTTACGATGGTCAACCAGAAATCCTCAATAGTTTTTACTACGTGGACAAATTGCTGCAGATCAATGGGTTTTGTGATGTAGCAGTTGCAGTGAAGGTTGTAACTCCTGAGAATGTCCTCTTCTGCCTGGGAGGACGTCAGGATCACCACCGGGATACGTTTCAAATCGTCGGCCGTTTTGATCTCAGTGAGCACCTCGCGACCGTCTTTCTTGGGCAGGTTCAGGTCTAGCAAGATAAGGTCGGGACGCGGGGACCCGGCGTACTTTCCGATCCCACGCAGAAAAGCCATCGCCTCCTCGCCGTCGCCGGCCACATGCACTTTATTGCGTATCTTGCTGTTCTCCAATGCTTCCAGGGTAAGATCCACATCGCCGGGATTGTCCTCGACCAATAAGATCTCGATAGGTGTTCCGCATGTTGTTGGACACATAGCCACGTACCTCCTTTTCCCTATTTTGGGACCGTGAAGAAAAACGTCGAGCCTTTACCAATTTCGGACTCAAACCATATCCTGCCGCCGTGGCGTTCCAGTATTCGTTTGCACACCGCCAGACCGATACCGGTGCCGGGATATTCCTGCCGGGTGTGCAGGCGCTGAAAGATGGCGAAGATCCTATCCGCATACTGCCGATCGATCCCTATGCCGTTGTCCCGGATGGAAAAAACCCATTCGATCCCCCCATCCCGGGCGGACACATGGACAAGCGGAAAGTGCTCACCCCGGAACTTGATAGCGTTCGCGAGGAGATTCTGGAACACCTGCACGAGTTGCAGTCCGTCGGCGCGCACCATCGGGAGTTCCTCGTTCGTAACGATCGCTTTGCTCTCCTCGATCATGGCGGCGAGGTTTCTGATCGCTTCACCAAGAATGGAATGCGAGTCTGCGGTTTCGATTGGATTGCTGCGCGTGCCGACTCTCGAGTAGGTCAGAAGATCGTTGACGAGTTGTTGCATACGGATTGCGCCGTCCACCGCATAAGCGATGTATTTATTGGCCTTCTCGTCGAGTTGGCCCTCGTAACGCTCCGCCAGGAGCTGGGTATAACTCGCAACCATCCGAAGCGGCTCCTGCAGATCGTGCGCAGCGATGGAAGCGAACTGCTCCAGGTCCTTGTTCGAGAGTTCCAGTTCCACCCGCACACTGCGAAGCTTGTCTTCAGCGAGCCTTCGTTCAGTAGTGTCACGAATGTTGCACTGGATGACTGTCGTGCCGCCTGCCTCATGCACATTGGCAACGAATTCAACATCGATCTTCTTTCCTGATTTTGTCTCAAGCGGCAAGCCTTCGAAGCGGACATACCTTTTCTTCTGTAAGGTTACAAAGTTGTCTTTTGATGCCGCAACGTCTCTAAAAACACCAACCTCCCAGAGGTGTTTTTTAAAAAAATCATCCTTGGAATAGCCCAACAGGTCGATTAAAAACGTATTAACATCCAAAATCATTCCCGTGTCAAAATCAATGAGAAGGATCCCATCCTGGGTGGTTTCAAACAGTCGGCGGTAACGAAGCTCAGAAATGTAAGCTGTATATTCCGCCTTTTTCCGCTCGGTGATGTCGCTGATCACAATGCGGCACGCGGGTGAGCCGTCGGCGTCTTGCGCGGCAATTGCTTGTACCTGCGCCCAGAATGTCGTTTTGTCCTTTCTCAGCATTCGCATCTCCCACATCTGCGCCGATGCTGTTTCAAAAAGTTGTTTGCGCTTCAGGTAATAGATGCCCTGGTCTTCGGGGAGGATAAAGCGGGAAATCGGTTGTTTGACCAGCGCCTTCCGGGTCACCTCCCCCAGCAAGGCTGCGGTGGTGAGATTGGCCTCCAGGATCAGTCCCCGCTCGCTCAAGGTTAAATAGCCTACCGGCGCCAGATCGTAGAAGTCGAAATAGCGTGTCCGGGAAGCTTCAAGCTCCTCCTGGGTATGCCGTAACTCTTCATTCTGCGCCTCCAGTTCGACCCGGTGTATCCGAAGGTCTTCTTCTGTCAGGTTCCGGTCGGTGATGTCCTTGACCACCCCATCATAGGATATGGTATTTCCCAGGGAATCGATCTGCACAATGGGGGTGTGGCTCATCAGGCGGATCTGTCCATCCTTCCGAATGATCCGGTGCTCGAAGGGAGATATTTGCTTACCCGAAAGAATTCCTTGCGCATGATCAATGACCAGTTGACGATCTTCAGGTACCACCATGTCTAACCAGAGGTAAGGGTTGGCGGCAAACTCCTCTGACCGGTATCCTGTCACTGACAGGCATGCCTCGCTGTGAGTTGTTTCCACTGCCTGGCAGTCCTTAACGCGTACCGTGTAGAGATAGTCGGTAAGTCCCTCTGTTATGCGACGGTAACGTTCCTCGCTCATCCGTGTCTTCTCGTGAGCGTTAAAGAGCTCAAAGGCCATCTCTATGGATGATTGGAGAACAAAATCGCCGGAGCCCTTGATCACGTAGCCATAGCGGGTAATCTTCCTTACCCTGTCAACATATTCTTTTTCTGCGTGGGAGGTGAGAAAGACGATGGGGACCGGTCGTACGGAGAGGATCCGTCCCGCAGCCTCCGTGCCGTCCATGCCATTGCCCAGGTTGATGTCCATGAGGATGATGTCTATGCCCGCCGCGGTACGGACCTTCTCTATCGCCTTCTCCCCCGTGGTAACAGTGATTACCTCGTACCCATGCCTCTCGAGGGTCTTCTTCTGCACCATGGCGATGAGGGCCTCGTCCTCCACGAGGAGGATGGTTTTTTTGTCATTCATGGGGTACGTCTCCATGGGGGAAGATACCAGCTCTCCCACTTAAGGGGATAGTTTTTCAAGATCCTTGCTGTTCAAAGTTGCCGGTACTACTTAATCTCTGCCATATTACGACTCCCCATAATTCTCGCATCTCATAACAGACGAGAAGATTCGGGGGGGGGGGGGGGAGATCGGAAGAGCACACGTCTGAACACCAGACACCTGAAGCTATCGCGTATGCCGT
>CAIQJW010000154.1 GCA_903872255.1 uncultured delta proteobacterium
ATCATAAATGGGAAGCAGAAGCCCTAAAATAATTACAGCAAAAACACACCCCACGACTACCAGCAACAGCGGTTCGATCATCTTACCCAGTTTCTCCGTCACGTCTTCAAGCTTCTTGTAAAAAAGCGTCGAAAGGAAATTGAACTGGTTGTCCAACTGTCCGCTTTTTTCCCCGACGTCGATCATACGGACTACGAGCGGATGGAAATACTTGCCCTGCCTGAACGCGTCCGAGATCCTGCTTCCCGTCATGATAACATCCCGCGCCTGCAGGATAGTCCTTTTGAAGACCTCGGACCCCACTGCGTTTGCCACGATGACTAAAGACCGGTCTATGGTAATGCCGGAAACGACGAGTATCCTCATTTGTTCGCAGAAGACCGCGAAAATCCTGTTTACCACAAAGAGCTTGACGATGGGCACCTTCAGTTTAATGAGGTCCAGGTAATACCGCGTGGCCTCCTTCCGCTTGAGGACCGTCAACAGCACAAAGAAGGCTATCGGCGCGAGTATGATGAGGTACCAGTACTGCTTCGTAAAATCGCTTGCGCCGAGTATGATCCTTGTTATGAGCGGAAGCTTGACGTTCATATCCTTCATGACGACCATGATCTTGGGGAGAACGTAAAAGACCCAGAAAGCCAGGGCGCCGAGCGTTATAGTGAGCGAGAAAAGAGGGTAAATAAGGGCCCGCTTTACCATTTTTGAAAGGTCGTCCATCCGCTCAAGATGCTCGGCCACTTCGGTGATGCTTTGCTCGAGCCTGCCCGTTTCCTCGCCTATCGTTACAAGCCGGACGAAGATATCCGGAAAGACCCTTTTATGGAATGTGAGGGCGCTGGAAAAGCTGAGGCCCGACTGGATCTTCTCCTTGATATCATCGATGATCCGGCGAAGATGTTTGCTCTCCGCGGAATGGCTTAAGTCGTCGAGGGCATCGAGTATCGGTATTCCGCCCCTGAGAATAACGGACAGATTAGTGGCAAACTCGAGGATCTCGCTTTTCTTGATCCTCCAAAGAGTGAGTCCGTGCGACAGACCGGAGACCCTTCCGGCCTTCTTCATGGAGAGAATGTTGAGCCCCTGAATGGTGGGGTCGCCGTATGCCATGTCAAGGTCGTCGGCATCGACAAAACCGGTCCTGTAGAGACCGGAATCATCTATCGCCTTGTATGCAAACATTCCCATGCGCGGACCAGCCTACCTACCCTGCGACCCTCAAGACTTCTTCTATTGTCGTCATGCCTTGAGACGCCTTCAGCATACCGTGATGCTTGAGCGGCCTCATACCTTTGGCGACGGCCCTTTCCTTGATCGCCGGTGCCGATACCCCTTCATATATCATCTCTTTCACCTCATCATCGACCATCAATATCTCGCCGATGATAGTTCTCCCCATATACCCGGTATGATTGCAGCGAGGGCAGCCCGTGCTTTTGCAACCCTTGTCTGCACCGATGCCGAACTCCTCGAAATATGCCTTTTCCTCCGCGCTGTATGCATATTCCGTCTTGCAGTAGCTGCAGACCTTCCTCACCAGCCTTTGCGAGATGATAGCGAGCAGCGATGAGGATAGAAGATATTTGTCGACGTTAAGGTCTATGAGGCGCGGGATGGACGTGACCGCGTCATTCGTATGCAGGGTCGATATGACAAGATGGCCCGTGATCGATGCCCTGATGGCAATTTTGGCTGTCTCCTCATCCCGGATCTCGCCAAGAAGGATAACGTCAGGGTCCTGCCTCATGAAGTTCCTTCCCGCCAATGCAAAATCATAGCCAGCCCGCTCGAGGACCTGCGTCTGTTTGACAAAGCTCAGTTTGTATTCGACGGGGTCCTCTACGGTCAGGACATTCCGTTCAAGGAGGTTCACTTCACGCAGCGCGGAATAAAGGGTCGTGGTCTTGCCGCTTCCCGTCGGCCCTGTCAACAGTATAACCCCGAACGGCTTCTGGAACAGGTTGCGCAGGCGCGCCGTCTCACCCGCATCGAAGCCGAGGGACTCCATGCGCAAAAGCGTTCCCTTGCCCGAGAGTATCCTCAACACGATGTTCTCGCCGTATATCGTGGGAATTGTCGACACCCTGAGGTCGTATGACTTGCTGAGAAAATCAAAACTGAATGCCCCGTCCTGGGGCAATCTCGTCTCGGCTATATCGATATGGCCGAGTATCTTTATTCTAGAGATGATGCCGATGTGAATAGCCCTGGGGAGGCAATGCCCGAACTGGAGGACGCCGTCGACACGGTAAAACACCTGGGTGACATCGGGCGTAGGGGTTATATGAATGTCGGTGGCATTCTTGCGGATGCCGTCCATGATGACCATGTCCGACATCGAAACGAGCTCATTTCCTGATGGCGCGCCCGTCGACTGCACGCTCCGCGTGATCTTGTCCATCTCCCGGTATATCGGGTTTTCGAGGAAATAATAGGCTTTTTCAATGGTATCGAAATACGTGTCGCGGTCGACGATAAATGTCTTCACCTGTTTCTTGGTTATACGCGTCACCGTGTCGATCGCCATGATATTTCCCGGCTCGGTTATCCCTATGCTCACCCTGCCGTCTTCAATATCGAGCGGGACAAACTCATTCTTGATGGCGACATCTTTGGGGACGAGCCCTAGCGCCTCGTCCGATATTGCGTATTCTTCGAGGTCGATGAACTCGATCCCCGACTGCTCGGCAAGGATCTGCCCCCTTTCCCTGGCGGAGACGAAACCGAGCTTGACAAGGACGTCACCGATAAGGTCCCCCGTCACTTTATGCTGAATGAACGCGATGTCGAGCTGCTTGTCGGTAACCAGCCCTTTCGATTTAAGAATATCGCCTATCTTAACTGAACCGGCCACTTAATAATACCCCCTTACATGTTCACAATAACGGGTTGAAGAATGATCACGAGCTCCGAATTGACCTGCTCCTTGTCCCGGCTTTTGAACAGGTACCCCAACACCGGTATATTGCCGATGATCGGTATCTGGTTGTCGGTAAGGCTTTCCTTTTTCGATATAAGGCCGCCTATGGCCACGATATCGCCGTTGCGTATCTTGACCGTGGTGGAGAGCTGCCTTATGTCAACCGTGGGAAGCTGGATATCCGCCACCTTGGGCGTACCGACCTGAACGGATGTCAGCGTGATGAGGTCTGAAGTGATCGGGGTGATCGTCAGCGATATCTCGCCGGCCTCATTGATGTAAGGCAGAAGGCCTATCATGATCCCGGAGAGAATGCTGTTCTGTTCCGTCGTGTACGAGGTCGTGTTGCCGCCGTATCCGGCCGCTGTCGTCGATTCTATCTTCGACATGTACGCCTGGTTGCGGCCAACCGTGAGCAATGCCGTCTGCCCGTTCATGATATTGAGTTTCGGGTTCGACAGTGTCCGCAGGTTTCCCTGCTGCTGGAGGGCATTTACCACCATTGACAGGTCGGCCTTTGAACCCCCGAAGCTCGGGTTTCCCGTGATCGTGAATACGGGGCCGGGGGTGCCGGCAACCGGGTTGAGAAAATTGGATGTCGCGTATGCCCAGGCGCTCGTGGTCCTCGTCAATCCTGCGGCGGTCGTCGTGATGTACCTGTCGACGATGCTCCAGTTGATGCCGAACTGGAAGTTGTCGAGGAGCTGGACCTCTATTATTTTGGCCTCGATCAAGACCTGCCTGTTCATGACCTTCTTGATGGAACCGACATATGACTCGATTCTTTGAAGGTTCCTTTTCGTTGCCGTAACATAGATCGTGCCTGTGAGGCGGTTCACGGTAACGCTCTGGGATAGGGCAGGCGCTGCAGCCCCTCCGGCGGACGTCTCAAGCATGCCTGCCAGTGACTTTTCGACGGAATCCCAAAAATTATATGCGGCATCGTCGCTTTTGATCTTCTGACTTACGTTCCCTTTAATATTTGTGGACTGCGAGCCTCCGCCGCCACCGCCGGAACCCCCCGAACCTCCCGTGGTGATGTTCATTGCGCCGCCCAGGATGTCCCCGCCCACATCTACCTCATATTTCTGGGACATGGCGGGATGCCCGAGCTCGAACACTTTGGTCGCTGTGGCAGAGACAACGAGCAGGTTGTCCTGGAGCCGGTAAAAGTAATCCACCGATGCGAAGATCGTGTTCAGCGCCTGCTCGGCAGTCACGTTGCGAAGCGTCATGTTCACTTCGGTCTCCGGGTCAACCCCTTTTTCCATCACAAGGTTAAGGCCCGCAGCATTAGATACGGCATAGAGGACATCCCTCAGCGGGGTCTTGCGTGCAATTATATCGACTATTCTCGTCCTCAAAGGCGATGCATCGACTTTGGCGGGAACAAAATCGGGCGTTGCGGGGGGCTGGGCGGGCGCCGGCTTTTCTTCCTTTTTCTCCCTGAATTTGTCGGGTATCTGAACGTCGCTCCTGATCCCGACCTGCTCTTTGATGGTGGGCGAACAGGAACAAAAAAGAAACGTCAGCGCCGCACAAAAAACCGCGCCGCCTGTCACGGCCCTCAACATTACTCTATATTTATCCATCGCTGCCCCTCTTGGTTTTTCATCAATACCCCATTTTTTGTTATCCTGATTATCTTCCCATGCTTTGTCCGATCGCCTTCTTTTACCACTTCTCCATTTACGATAGCAATCTTGCTGCGGTCTTTTATGACTACGAACGACACCGCCGGCGGTTTCTCGACGGCCGGCTGCCGGTCCTTTCCCTGAGGGGCGATCTCGGCCAGGTTCTCTTTCGGATAGCCGTCCCGTCCCGCCTCACCGGAGGACGGGGTGAGCCCGAAACGGTTCGTCATCGGGTTCGTGAGCCCCGAGAAGACACCGGCTTTTCGTTCGCTCATCTCGACCTTCTGGTACTGATACCCGGCAAGTTGTTGTTCCTGGGGCGAAAGCCTGGGTTTTATGTGGACAGCGTAAGGCATCCCGATAATGACAAGGCCAATGGCGCCGGCAACAATTACAATCGCAGTAAACACCGCCTTGTACCGGCCCATCGTCAGGTGCCCCCCTTGCGGAACAACCCCGGCCGCTCCGGTTTGGTCTCGGGCTTCCCGGGGACAGGGCTTGTTTCACCTGCAAGCGTCAACATCTCGCCCGTTATCTCGTAGATCACCCGGTCCGGCAATTTCTGTCCGGCCGGCCCTAAGTCCTGCCTTGCAGCTGCCTCTTCCTTCTTGATCTGAATGCCCAGTATGTTGACAAAGGGAAAACTCATGGCCTGGAGCTTTCCGATATCGTTCACGAAAAGAGAATAATCGGTCAGGGTACCCCGTATAGTGACCGGCAGGGCTATCCTGTTATCCTGCGTCCCGATCTCGGCAATATGGATCGACGCATATTTCATATTTCCCTTCAGGTCGTCAAGGCCGCCAAGAAGCTGCCTCTGGGGAGATTCCGAGAAGAGCCTGAGCGGGACGGTCTTTTCCACCGTCACGATCGAGCTCTTTATATCCCTGGTTGCACTTTCGATCCTGACGAGCCCGGACCTTATACGTTCGAGGTTCTTGACCGTGTCATCGTACGATCGGACGTAATCCCGCGATACTATTCCCGTGATGAGTATGGCAAGGAACAATGCCGAAACTATAC
>CAIQJW010000155.1 GCA_903872255.1 uncultured delta proteobacterium
CAGGAAAAGAATTGGTCTTCGACCTGGAACTGCTAGAAATATTACCGTAAAGCCAAAAAAAAAGCCCGGGACTTTCGCCCCGGGCTTTAAATTATCTCTCCTCGGTCACGCTACGATCTTTTCAACTTTACAGGCACAAACCTTGTATTCCGGTATCTTGCATACAGGGTCCAGGCAGTCTACCGTAAGCCTGTTCGCGCAGGATTCGTAATAATGAAATGGAATAAAAACAACGTTGGATTTCGACCGGCCAACGACCTTCGCCTTTATCCGGATGCTTCCGCGCCGCGTTGAAACGGAAACCAATTCACCGTCATTTATGTTGAGATCGCTTGCATCATTGGGGTTGATCTCAACAAAGCCCTCCGGCGCCGTTTCCTCAAGCACCTTGGAGTTCCGTGACATCGTGCCGGTATGGAACTGCGCGAGGACTCGCCCTGTCGTCAATACGAGCGGGTATTCACGGTCGGTCTCTTCAAACGGGGCGGTATATTCTATCGGTGTAAATATTCCTTTACCTCTCGAAAAGGCATCCCGGTGAAGAAGCTGGGTCCCCGGGTGCTCAACTGTCGGGCATGGCCACTGGATCAATTCCTTTTCGATCCGGTTATAGGTGATCCCTGCATATGACGGGGTAACCTTCCGGACCTCGGCGAATATGTCCTTTGCCTCCTCGTATTCCCATTTCGCGCCCATCCGGTTGGCGATCTGCATCGTTATCCACCAGTCATCCCGTACAAGCGGGGCGGGCTCGAGGACCCTGTGCATGGGCTGGACCCGGCGTTCCGTATTTGTCGCGGTCCCTTCTTTTTCCAGGAACGCGCATGCAGGAAGGATGACGTGGGCATATTGCGCGGTTTCCGTGAGAAAAATATCCTGGACAACGAACAATTCCAGTTTTTCAAGGGCCTCAATGACATGCTGCTGGTTAGGGTCGGACATCACGGGGTTCTCTCCCATGACATACATTGCCTTTATTTCACCGGCATGTGCTGCATTCATCATCTCAACAAGGGTTAGCCCCGGCTTTATTGACAGGTCTGTCACGCCCCACAGGCCCTCGAATTTTTTCTTGTTGTCCTCATTTGCCACGGGCTGATAGGCAGGATACGAGGCAGGCAGTGCGCCCATATCACACGCGCCCTGGACATTGTTCTGACCGCGAAGCGGGTTGACCCCACCTCCGGCAACTCCCATGTTGCCGAGGAGCATCTGTAGGTTGGCAGTTGATTTAACACCGTTCACGCCTGAAACAAACTGGGTTATTCCCATTGAATAATAGAGTGCAAGAGGTTTCACAGAAGCCATAAGACGTGCCGCGGCAACAATATCATCGGGTTTGTCGAGCCCGCATATCTCCGCCACATATTTCGGGGTATATTTCTCGAGCGTTTTCTTTAGCTCCTCAAAACCTTCGGTCCGTGTCTCCACAAAATCCTTGTCATACAGGCCTTCCTTAATTATGACGTGCATGAACCCGTTAAGGATCGCAACGTTTGTTCCCGGCCTGATGGGGAAATAATAGTCGGCAAATCTGGCAAGTTCGATCCGGCGCGGGTCGACGACAACCAGTTTCTTCTTCTTGTTCAGGACCTCATTTTTGATCATTGATCCGATAACGGGATGATTTTCCGTCGTGTTCGAACCGATAACCAGGAAGCCCTCCGTCTGTGGTATCTCCCGAATAGAGTTCGTCATTGCGCCCGAACCGAAAACAGTCGCCAGACCGGCGACAGTCGAGCTGTGTCAGAGACGCGCGCAATGGTCCACGTTATTGGTGCCGATCACCCCGCGCATGAATTTCTGCATCAGGTAATTCTCTTCGTTCGTGCATTTTGCCGACGAAAGGGCCGCTATCGCGTCAGGGCCATTCTGTGTCTTTATCGCCTTTAATTTATCGGCCACGAAATCCAGGGCCTCATCCCAGCCAACCTCTACGAACTGGCCGTCTTTTTTCATGAGTGGAGCTTTAAGCCTGTTCGGTTTCTGGACAAAATCAAACCCGAACCTGCCTTTTATGCACAGATGTCCGTTGTTCGGGCCGGCATCATTCCCTTCAGTCTTAACGAGAAGGCCTTCTTTGTTCGTGTAGAAATCTATCTTGCACCCGACCCCGCAGTAAATGCAGATGCTGGATTCCTTCTTCAGTTCCCAGTTAAGTCCCGTACCGAGGACCGGCTGAAATGTCAGGGCTCCGGTTGGACACAACTGGACACAGGCGCCACACTTGACACAGCTCGATTCGCCGATCCTTTTGTCATCATCGGCAATAAGATGCGTCTGGCTGCCGCGCTCCGTAAAACCCCAGACATTCTGGACCTGCACTTCCTTGCAGGCCCTGATGCACCTGCCGCAGAGAATGCAGCGATTCTCATTTCTCTTTATGGCATTACTCGTAACATAATCCACTTCGCGCGGGTTCCGCGGAAAATCTTCGTCAGGCCTTTCGACATTGTACAATTTCACATACGTCTGAAGCTCGCAATCACCATCGGCATCGCAGTACAGGCAGTTGTGATCGCCCTCGAGCAGGAGAAGGCCGAGAAGCCATTTCCGGATATTTTTTAGCGGCTCATCTTCGGTGACGACACTCATGCCATCCACTGCGAATTCGGTGCATGCTGTCTTAAGCATTTTCCCGTCTATACGCACAAGACATAACCGGCATGCGCCTGTTTTGCTAAGTTTCGGATGATAACACAGATGCGGAATATCAATGCCGTTGGCATTGGCCACTTCCATTATCGTTTGGCCTCGCTCCCCTGTGACCTGCCTGTCGTCAATTGTAACAGTTATAGTGTCCATAGAAAAATAACCCCCGTTAAGTGTGTTTCACATTCGTATCGTCAGGACTGATTTCAGATTTATTTTATACCTTTATGTCCTGTTTTACCAAACTAAAAAGGACATTTTTCTGTTTGGGATGTACGCTAAGTGATTGATTTTGAATATAAAATACAATAGACTTCAATCGGGAATAATATTCCAATATAATAACATATCGTCACTTCCGACCCTGGGAGGGATTATTTTAAAAATAAAAAATTGCCGGCACCGGCGAAATATGATTTACGCAATTATCTGCTTCGTTCTTGACTGCGGCCCCGGTATGTGGAACATTTTCTAAAGAGGCATGGGCATGATATCAGGAATTATGGATTTTCTGCACAATGGCATCTGGAAGGCCGATCTTGAAGAATATCCCCCGGTCAAAAGATGGCCGCTGCGCATATTGCGGATAATCATCATGGCAGCGGTAAGGTTTGAAAAAGACGACTGCCAGCGCAGCGCATCCGTTCTGACATATTATTCACTCCTCAACATAGTCCCCCTCTTTGCAGTCCTGTTTGCCATTGCCAAGGGATTCGGGCTTGAAAAGCTGATCGTTCGCCAGATCATACAGGTGGGAAAAGATTTCAACTGGCAGGCCGAAATAACCGGAAAGATCATTGAGTTTTCGCGCTCTCTTCTCGCTAACGCCAGGGGCGAGGTCATTGTCGGATTCGGCGTCGTTATCCTTTTCTGGACTGTCATTTCGATCCTGGGCAGGATCGAAGACAGCTTCAACACGATCTGGGAAGCGCGACAGTCACGAACTATCGTACGAAAATTTACCGATTATTTGTCCATGGTCGTTCTGGCGCCTATATTTTTTGCGTTATGGAGCAGTGTCAACATTTTGATCGCCGGTGAGGTCAGGGGGTTTATCAGCGATATCTCCTTTCTGGGTGATCCTCTTTTATTTCTCCTCAAGTTCCTTCCCTACTTTTCCGTCTGCATGCTGCTCATGATCCTCTATCTCGTCATGCCGAACACCCGGGTCTCCTTTCGATCTGCGGCCATTGCCGCTGTTGTATCCGGGGTTCTTATCCAGATCGTGCAATGGGCGTATATAAAGTTTCAGATCGGAGTGGCAGCCCAAAGCGCAATTTACGGCAGTTTCGCTGCGATCCCGCTCTTTCTCGCATATTTGCAGATAAGCTGGCTCATCGTTCTGTTCGGCGCCGAAACAGCAAATGCCGTTGAGAATTACGAGACCTACGGCTTTCACCCTGATTTTTCGCGGATAGGCGTCGCGGGCAGACAGCTTCTTATGCTGCGCATATTCCACCTCCTGGTAATCAGGTTTCAAAGAGGAGAAACGCCTTTAACATCGGGACAGATCTCGAAGGAACTCGCCATCCCGGACCAATTCGTCAAACATATCCTCCTCAACCTTGCAGATGTCGACCTTGTATCCGAAATAGCCCGGGGCCCGCGACGGAAATCGACATACCAGCCGGCGCGGCCGATCAGCGATACCACGATCAAGGATGTTATAGACGCATATGAAAAGACCGCCCAGATAGGCGGCCTTCCCATAGATCAGAATGATACGGCAGCCGTGTCGCTGCGCGCTCTTTTCGAGAACATCAACGGGTCTTCAGCCAACGTAAAGATCGAAGATATCTGAGATCTATTTTCTTGTTTTCAGCACCTCATCGCATGTCGGCAAATAGTCTTTTCCGGGAATAGTAATGATATCGGAGGCAACGATGCCGACCTTGATCGGTTCCGCGCCGAAGGATGGAAGTGCAACGCACAGGATCAAACATGCCGCTGCCGCGATAGGGGAAAAAGTTTTCATGGCGGCACCGGCACACTCTTCACTCCTTGCTCCTCCCCTGTTGTGTGCTATAATTATTTAAGAGGAACCGAATTCAGAGAAAGGAGGTTGGAACGACATGTTAAAACCTACTAAGATTTTGGTACCCACTGATTTTTCAGGCTATTCCAATATTGCTCTCAAACAGGCCGTCGACATCGCGGAAGAATACGGAGCGGAACTTCATATCCTTCACGTGGTCGAGATGCGGATACACACTATGTATGAATATGAGTTTGCCGGAAAAGAGGCGTCTCCCGAAGGCATAAAGGACCTTGAGACCACGCGCGTCAGGATCGCGGAAGGCAAAATGATCGAATTCACGGGGCAGATAGGCGCCGGCAAGCAATTGAAGGTCTTTCCCAGGGTCATAAAGGGCGATCCGGTCAGGGAAATACTTAAATACCAGAAAGATAGAGGGATAGATCTTATCGTGATCTCGTCTCTAGGTCATACCGGTCTCGCAGAATTTTTCACAGGCTCCGTGGCCCGCAACGTTCTTAAAGGAGCTACCTGTCCCGTCCTGCTCACCAAGGGCTAGAAACGTACCATCGAGAACGGGAATGCACCGGGCGGGGACAAATAGTTTATATTTCCGCCTGGACTATCTCTTTCCAAGGAACCCTTCAAAATCCCTGACAATTACTGTCGCGAGATCCGCGAGCGCACGGCTCATTGCAGTACGGACGGCCATGGTGTCACTGCCCGCGGCCGGAGTGGAAAAAGAAACATCTTTCACCAGAAGAGGTGCAGGGTTTCCCCGCTGATACAGAGCCCATCGCCCTTTCGTTTCGAGGGTGTTGAATTGCGTGACGTCAAACGCGCTTAAGTCTACGGCGATCCTGTAATCGGCGTTCGTCCCTATTCCGCTCGATACCACGGTAAAGCCCCCTGGGGTCAACAGCTGCTCCATGTTGACCGTAATGACCCGCGGGATCTCCCTTCCTAAGGGAGCGGCGTCTTGGTCCGCCGTCGAAATATTTATTTGATTCGGCGATGATGCCACGATCGTTGCCGCCCGGATGATATATCCGGGGACCCCGACGGGCCCGACGGCAACAACCGGCCTTACCCCCTGAGCCATTGGGATCGGCGCATTGCCGGAAGGGATCGTATCAAGGACCGAATAACCCGTCCCGGCCGGACCGGCGCATCCCCAAGTTATAATCGTGATAAATGCGATAAAATATGCAAGAAAGACCTTTTTCATCTCCCACCTCACATCAGTTGTATCTTTAAAGTATACGCAGGGCGCGATATTTCGTCAAAGAAATAGAAGCAATTCAGTTGTTAGAGTGAGCTTTACAGCGGGGCAATAAGCACGAAACGATCCGGCTCCCGGTTTTGGCTTGGAACCTGGAGCTATTATTTAAATTTGTGGTGTTCTTTGTTCTTTTCGTACAGTATCTTCAGTCCCTCAAGCGTCAGAAATTCATCAACCACGTCTATAGTTTCCGAGCCTTTATATATGAGACTCGAAAGACCGCCGGTCGCAATGACGAAAGGATCGGTCCTGACCTCCTGTTTCATTCTCTTGACTATGCCGTCAACCAGGCTGACGTATCCGTATGTGATGCCCGCCTGCATCGCCTGGACGGTATTCTTGCTTATGAGGGTCTTGGGTTGAACGAGTTCGACCCGGGGAAGCTTCGACGCGCGTTCGAAGAGGGCCTCGAGAGAGATAAGAATGCCCGGGGCGATCGAACCGCCCGCATACTCTCCTTTGGGGGTGATGTAATCAAACGTCGTGGCGGTACCGAAATCCACGATGATGAGGGCTTTCTTATACTTGTCATAACCGGCGACAGCGTTAACGATCCTGTCCGCGCCCAGCTCGGTTGCGTTTTCATAGAGCACCGGCATACCGGTCTTAATGCCGGGTTCGACGACGATCGGCATAATGCCGATATATTTTCTGCACACTATCTCAAAGGGAATAAGGAGCGGCGGAACAACACATGACACTATGGCGCTGTGAATTTCACTTAACCGTATCTTCTCGATATAAAGAAGGCTATTGAGCAGAATGGCGTATTCATCGACCGTCTTGGTCATGGCCGTCGACAATCTCCAGTGATTTACCAGTTTGCCTTCATGGTAAACGCCAAAAACGATGTTAGTATTTCCGATATCTATGACGAGTAGCATTAGAAATTCACGTCTCCTGCAAGGATTTTTTTCGTTGTGCCATTTATCTCCAGAAGAATAGCGCCGTCCCGGTCGATGCCCATCGCCCGTCCGGAATACACCTCGCCCATCTGGTTGATCTCGAGATATTTACCCCGGATCTGCGCCTTTTCTTCCCAGATATCACATATGGCACGAGGGCCGTCATTCTTGAAAACCCCATAATATCGTTCAAGATTGGACAAGAGAATACCACACACACGCGGCCTTTCATACGTTTTTTTTGTCTCAACCAGAAAAGATGTCGCCTTCGCCTTGATCTCGGGGTCCATGTCTTTCATTTCCAGGTTTACGTTGAGCCCTATCCCTATCACAACGAAGCGGACCATATCGGCCTCTGTCGACAGCTCAATGAGCGTCCCGGATATTTTTCTCGGGCCGACCAGCACGTCATTCGGCCATTTCAGCGTGGGCCTTAAGTCCGTTAATTGCAGAATAGTATCTGAAACGGCGAGCGATGACAAAAATGTTATCGGGTAAACGACCGAAGGATGAACGGAAGGCCGCAGTATAACGGAAAGGTAGATGTTCGCGCCTTCGGGCGAAGACCATTTGCGGCCGAGCCTCCCCTTACCCTTGTTCTGGGATTCGGCAACAACGCAGGTGCCCTCAGGCTCGCCTCCCATAGCCTGGCTGAATGCAAAACTATTTGTTGAATCGAGGTTATCCCGGTGGATTATCTTAGATCCGATGTTCGGCGATGTCCTGTACCTGTCGATCTCCCACGCATAAAGCCTGTCAGGAGTAGTAACGAGCCTGTAACCCTTTCCCTTGGACTTATCGATATCATAGCCATAACGTTCAAGCTGATTCATATATTTCCAGACAGCAGTCCTCGATACGCCCAGTTTTCCGGCGATGTGATCGCCGGATATAAACCCTCCGGCATCACGCAGCTGTCTGAGCACTTCGCCGAGGTTATCCATTTTCTATCCTGTCGTAATGGGAAAAATACATTGTGAACGATGCCCTTCCCTGCGAGAGCGACCGGATATCCGTGGAATATCCGAACATGTTCGTAAGGGGGGCATGCGCATCAACGACCGTGTATTTGTCCTTGGTTGTTATATTTGCGATCTGGCACCTGCGCGAATTGAGATCCGCTATTATATCGCCGAGAAACTCGTTCGGGACCGTCACCGTCAAAGACATGATGGGAACAAGCAGGATTGGCCCTGCCTCACGGCACGCATCGCGAAAAGCATCGTATGCCGCCA
>CAIQJW010000156.1 GCA_903872255.1 uncultured delta proteobacterium
AGTGGTGCTGAGCGATATCACGAGCGGCTACAACATTGCCGAAGATATTTTTTTCGAGCCTGAGTTTGGAGATTTGTGCGGATTTCGAGAGCAGGAGGTGGAAAAGACCCTGGGCGATATTGCCGCAGGCTGCGGGCTGGGAGAGGAAAAGGCATCCGAGGCTCTGAATATGATGCGTACCTATTACAACGGCTACAATTTCGTTCCCCGTGGCCATGTCGTGGTTTACAACCCCACCCTGTGTCTCTATTTTTTTAAGCAGTTTCAGAAGCACTGCGTCTATCCGGACGAGATGCTCGACGCCAACCTGGGCGTGGACGAATCCAAACTGGAATACACGGCCAACCTGCCTGGAGGGCGGGACATGGTTTTTACCCTGATTGAAAGGAATGCTTCGATCACTGTGCCCCGGGTGATCAAGCGCTTTGGCCTGAGCGAGATGCTATCCGACCACTCCAAGGATAGGACTTTTATCGCCTCCTTTCTCTACTATTTCGGCGTACTCACCCTGACAGGCGAGACGGAAAAATTGCAGCTTATCCTCAAGGTTCCTAATCTGGTCATACATAGTCTGTATGTGCAACGGGTGCAGCGCATGATGCTTCCTGATCCGGTGATCCGGGATCGGGGCAGACTGGCGGCGGAAAAGGCTTATCAGGAGGGGGACATCGAACCGGTCTGCGCATTTGTGCAGGATCATCTTTTTGGGGTATTCAAGAATCGCGATTATGCCCAGGCTAATGAGCTGACGGTCAAGACCGCCTTTTTGGCCCTTCTCTATAACGACATTCTGTACATCATGGATTCGGAACCGGAACTTAATCGTCGGTACGCGGACCTGACCATGATCATCCGGCCGGACATGCGGCACGGCAAGATATTTGATGTGCTGATCGAGTTTAAATTCCTGAGTTTGAAGCAACTGGCTCTGAGCGGGGAAGCGATACTGTCCATGTCCCTGGCGGAATCTTATGCCCTGCCTATGGTGAGACAGGCAATGGAGGAGGGACGTGCTCAGGTCATGGATTACGGGCGCCGGCTTGCGGACAGATATCGGAATCTTAGGCTGAAGAAATTCGTGGTCACGGCCCTGGGGTTCGAGCGCATCTGTTTTCTCAACGCGGATGTCCTGGAGGGATAGGCCCCAGAGTAACGAGTTGCAGAAAGCTTTTATGCAAGAACATAAAATAGTCGAGATTGTCCAAACGAAGATATATGCAATCCGAAACCAGAAGGTGATAATGTAAAAATTTTCGATGATTTTGATGCATCATTACCCGAGGATATACTTTTGGAATTCGAGGGCGTAGATGCGAATATTGATTGATACACATAAGTAAAAGTGTCCCGGCTTATGTGGGTAGCTCGATAAATACGGTATAACCGACGTATTCTCACACCTCAAATTTCCGGCCCTATTAAAATAAATTTTAAAAATGGTATTCATATGACCGTTAAATACAAGAAACTGTTCTTCCAGGTTTTGCGCGGAGTTTCGGATGCAAATATTCCTTTCGATGCTCTTCGGAATCTACTACTGCGACTGGGGTTTGAAGAGCGGATACGGGGAAGCCATCATAACTTCAGAAAAGAAGGTGTTGAGGCGAAAATAAACATGCAAAGGGATGATGGTAAAGCGAAGGCGTATCAGGTGCGACAGGTAAGAGCGATCATTTTGAGTTATAAAATGGGAGGGGATATATAGATGGAAAAGTATGAAATCATCATCTATTGGTGCGAGGAGGATCAGGTATTTGTTGCAGAGGTACCTGAGCTGCCCGGCTGTATGGCGCATGGGGACAGCCATGAAACGTCATTGAATAACGCAAAAGACGCGCTTAGGTTATGGATTGATACGGCACTGGAATGTGGCGACCCGGTTCCGGAGGCGAAGGGACGCCGTCTCGTCTATGCGTAAAACTGATCTCTATCAGCAACAATGTATGCGCTAACATGTGCTGAATCGCGGGCATATTCAATCTCAACAGTGAACCCGTCTCGCCGGTCCTTCTGCGAAAGATGACCGATGCCATCGCCCATCGTGGACCGGACGGTGAAGGCGTCTATACGGACAGCTTTATCGGCCTTGGTCACAGGCGTCTTGCGATCATTGACCTTACCCGGCCGGCCATCAGCCAATGAGGAGCATCATTATGTGCGGGATTGCAGGCATCGTCAGCATATCCGGAATGCCGGTTGAACCCAAACCCCTGAAGGCCATGTGTGACATCATGGCCCATCGGGGTCCGGATGATGCGGGGTATGTATTTTTTCGTTCGGGGGCCCGTCCGGATGGTGGGGGTGGGCACTACTCCCGTTTCACCGATCCAGCGTTTCATCTTCGTAATCAGCATATTGCGCCGTTTGGCGGGGCCTATTTCCAGGATCAAACCAGCAAGGTGGCCTATCAGTTGGGGATGGGCCACCGCAGGCTGGCGATCATCGATCTGAGCATCGCCGGGCATCA
>CAIQJW010000157.1 GCA_903872255.1 uncultured delta proteobacterium
AAACAGCGGATGAATGACGCCGATCTGTCACGGGAACTGGTTCGCATGGAAAAGAAGATGGAAGAGATGAACCAGTGGCGGGACCCTGCGACCCGTAAAGCAAAGGATAGGATCGTAGAGGAAGAATGGGAACGGGAGCGCCGCAGGAATGAGTTTTATGGCCGGGTAGAGGAAGCTAATAAAGACCTGAAAGCGCAGAAGGAAAGGGAAGAAAGAAGGATCCGCGAGGAAGGCGAGCAATACAGGGCCCAGATGAGGGAGCATGCGGAGGCAAAGCGCAAAGCGCTCTCGGATTGCCTGCAAAATGCCCAGCACCATTACACGAACTCATGGAATGATTCATGCAAGTCCCTAAGCCAGGACACGCAGTGCAAACTGCCCTATTCCACTGCCCAAATATTGGAACAGCGCCACATACAGTCACGCAATGAATGTTTTCGCCTGTATCCGCAATAGAACCCTGCCCCGATCAATCCGTCCTCAATCCAGGGGTTGCGGATTCTTCTGTGAATAATGCCCGATGAGGTTCCTGACGGTAAGTGTAAGAGGAACGGCAAGGATCGTCCCGATCGGACCCAGGACCCAGCCCCAGAACAGCAATGAAAGAACGATGGCGAGGATCGAGATGTCGAGTCCTTTCTTCATAAATCGTGGTTTGATGATGTTGTCGCCAATAAAATTGACGACAACGTAGCCTATCACCACCGCCACAGCGACCTTCCATCCCGATTCAAGGTAGGCGATCAGCGCCGGGGGGATGAGCGCGATGAGAAAACCGAACGCGGGGATAAAATTACAGAAGAAAAAGAGTATCCCCCAGGTGATGGGAAAATCCACACCCAGGCAGGCGAGGAGGATTGTATTTGCCGCGGCCTGCATAAAACCCGTCGCGCCGGTGATGGCAACATAGGTCTTCACGTCTCTGCTGGCCTCGAGAAATCTATTCAGAATGACACCCTTCGACCCTTTCTCACCGGTATCACCGTCTCCCTTTCCTGCAAATTCAAAGAGAAGTATGGCGACAAGAAAAAGAATCAGGAGGACATTTCCCAAAAGCCCGCCCAATCCGCCAAGGAGCATGCGTGCATATTCGATCAGTTTCGCGGGACTTAACATATCGAGAGATTTAAGGGTCTCAATATCAACTCCCTTCATGAAAGAGAGGTTCTTGAAACTCCCGAAGATCTCCGTCAGTCGGGCCTGATAGACGGGCAGCTTGTCATCCAGTCCCGAGATGGATAGTCCAAAAAGGGAAGCCATCACAAGCCCTCCCACCACGACGACGAAGAGAGTGACGAGCACGGCGGCTGTTTGAGGACAGCGCCTGCGCATCAGCCACTTAGGGAAAGGGGTAATACTGTTTGCAAGAAGCCATGCAAGGAAGATATTATTAAGGAGAGGAGCAGCAATCTTAACGCCTCCCACGATAACCACCGCGCATGCGCCCCCCAGCAGGATAGTCAGCATAGGCCCCATTTGATCGTTCCTGTTCATTCCGTCTCCTTTATCGCCGTCTTATTCCCCGTTGCCGGGCTTCACATCGCCACCGGCTGCCCGGTAGAGGCAATAACGCTGCCCCAGAGCATACCCCGGGGATCCACCTTCTTCCGCTCACTGACTGCCAGAGATGTGGGAACGTGCGTAAACTGATGGTTCCAGAAGCTGACGATCATATTCGACCGTCCGCTCATGCCGGCATGGACGGCGCTCTGTCCTAAGAGAAGGCAGAAGGCGGAATCATGGGGATTCGCGGGAACACTCCGTATCATATAGCTCGGGTCTATGTACTTGAGGTTTATCTCCCTGCCCTCCTGCCGGA
>CAIQJW010000158.1 GCA_903872255.1 uncultured delta proteobacterium
CGAGTTCCACCACGATAATGCGCGTCGATTTATCGTACGGCTGGCCTCTGAAGCCGAGGCGTTTGCGCAGGTCGACGATAGGGATTATCTTTCCCCTCAAGTTAATTACGCCCTCTATGAAGGTGGGGGCATTGGGGATCTTCGTGATATTCATCATCTTGTTGATCTCCTTAACCCTCAGGATATCAACACCGAATTCCTCAGTACCCAGTTTAAAGGTCACAAGCTGTAAAATAGCACCATCGCTCATGTAATACCTCCTCCTTTCCATATAATCGGAAGAAACCGCCGATACTTAAGTATGATAGGTGCTTATTCATTCACCACCTGATGCATTTTCCGGTTCATGCTGTAGTTTAATATCACCGCCGGTATGTCGAGTATCAGGATGACCTTGCCGTCGCCGCGTATCGTCGCTCCGCTGATCCCTTTTATGTCCTTCAGGAACTCGCCGAGCGGCTTGATGACGACCTCTTCCTGACCTATCACCGAGTGCACCTTGATGCCGATGGTCTTCTCGCCGATGTTGCATATCACCAGGTAACCGCCATCGTCATTTCGGTTGAAAAAGAATGCCCGTCTGAGGTCGACGATCGGGATCACGGTGTTCCTGAAGACAAGGACCTCTTTTTTATCTACCGTCTTGATGAGGCCTTCTTGTATCTTCACAAGTTCGGTGACGGTACTCAGTGGTATCGCAAAGATCTCATGGGATACTTTGACTATAAGCGCATGCATGATAGCCAGGGTTAGAGGGAGTTTGATGGTGAGCTTTGTCCACTTGCCCTCTTCGGAATCTATGTGGGCCTGGCCGTTCATTTTTTCGATATTGGTGCGCACGACATCCATCCCGACGCCCCGGCCGGAGACCTTGCTGAGTTTCTGCGCCGTGCTTAATCCCGGTATAAAAACGAGGTTCATCGCCTCTTTCGGAGACAGGGTGGCCAATTCCGCTTCCGACATAATCCCTTTTTCCCGAACCTTGTCTTTGACTGCCTGCATGTTGATCCCTTTACCATCATCAAAGATCTCTATGATGATGTGGTTGCCTTCGTTATAGGCCCGGATCGCCAGAAGGCCCTTGGGACGCTTTCCGCTGGCTATACGGTGGT
Organism: uncultured delta proteobacterium; assembly: GCA_903872255.1. GTDB lineage: Bacteria > Desulfobacterota > Syntrophorhabdia > Syntrophorhabdales > Syntrophorhabdaceae > Delta-02. The sequence goes on from CAIQJW010000158.1 coordinate 1,113, forward strand.
CAGGGATCTCTACGCCATGGTCCACGGAATTCCGTATAATATGGATAAGAGGATCGTGCAGCGCCTCGATCAGGGAACGGTCAAGTTCCGTCTCTTCACCTTCCATTTTCAGTTCAATGTCCTTTTTAAATTCCGAACACAGGTCGCGGACCATTCTCGGTATCTTGTTGAAGACCTTGCTGATCGGTACGAGCCGCGCCCGCATTACCGACAATTGAAGCTCGTTGGTTATGGCCTCTATATAATTTGCGACATCCGTCAGGTTATCGAAAACCGCCTCGGTGCCCTCACCTTTCTTTACAAGGCTGTTAACGAGAATAAGCCTGTTCTTGCCGAGGACAAGTTCCCCGACAAGGTTCATAAGGTCGTCGAGCTTCTTGACATCGATCCTGATGCTCTGCTCTTCGGCTTTTTGCGTCTTCTGTTTAACAAGGGCCTTATTGAGCTGCGCTTCGGTGACCAGTTTTTCCTCAACCACTATCTCGCCGATCTTCTTATCTTTTTCGATCTCCTGTTTTTTGAGCATCTCGTCGAGTTCTGATCTGGTGATCATATTTTCTTCCAGAAGGATCTCGCCTATTTTCTTTTTTGCAGGCGGCTCCACCGGATCTTTCTTTGATGGGTTGAGGAGGTCCGACAACCTGACAATTACCCCGGAAGCGTCATGGTTTTCGCTGCCGTTATCCCGGATGTCGTTTATCATGGCCTTCATCAGGTCAAACGATTCCAGAAGAATATCGGCCACGGCCTGGTCGATAACCATTTCTCCTTTTCGGATAACCCCCAGGACATCCTCCCCCTTGTGCGCAAGCTGCGACAATGCGTTGAACCCAAGAAAGCTTGCCGTGCCTTTGATCGTGTGGACCGCACGGAAAATGCTGTTTACGACCTCCTCGTCCTGGTTCTGTTCGATCACAACAATATCCTGTATGACATTATCCATGAGTTCGCCTGATTCAACTATGAACTCCTCAATTATTTCCCGCATTTCATCATTCTGAAGAGCCTGATCATCCATGCGTTTCCTCACTATCCTGCAAAAGGCTTTCAACCTTGTACAGCAAAACATTTGGTTGTACCGGTTTATTCAGGAACATGTTGACCCCCGCATCGAACGCATCTTTTTTCAGCTTGTCGTCCTTGGTTGCCGCGAGCATAATGATGGGCGTGTCCATGTAGTAGTAGTTGTCCCTCAGGTTCCTTACAAATTCGATACCGTCCATGTTCGGCATATTAAGATCGACAATGACAAGATCAACCTGGATGTGGCTCAATTTCTCCATAGCATCGATACCGTCCTCGGCCTCGGCAATGACATAGTTCTTTTTCTTCAGGATATACGCCAGAAGTTTTCTGATGGTCGCCGAGTCGTCTACAATCAGCACCGTCTTCATACATCATCCTTTTTGATAGGCAATAGTGCCGGGAAATACGAGCGGTTTGAAGGCCCGGGATATATTATGGAGCGATTCGGCATGACCGATCGTCAGATATCCCTTTGGCTTCGTACACTCGTACATGTTATCGATCACCTTTTTCTTCATTTTTTCATCGAAATAAATAAGGACGTTTCTACAGAATATGAAATCCATCTGCCGGTACATCCTGTATGCATCGTCATCTATAAGATTCATGAAATCTATCTTCACAGTCTTTTTTACTGAATCGTTGAGCCTGAACATATTATTGTCTTCGGTAAAATATTTTCCCCTGACCGATGCGTCGATATTCCGGATGCTGTACTGGCCGAACACTGCCTCGCGTGCCGATTCGAGGACCTTGCTGCTAATATCCGTGGCAAATATGGTAAACGGTATTGTAATCCTCTGGGATTCCATAAGCTCCGTCAGGATAATTGACAGTGTGTATGGTTCCTCGCCTGTCGAACATGCGGCGCTCCAGATCCGTAAAGGTGCAGGCGGCCCTGAACCGTTCATGCATGATTTCTGCAGTATTGCCTTAAAGGCGTCAAGCTGCGGCTGGTTTCGGAAAAAGCTCGTCTCGTTGGTCGTAACGACATCGAAAAGGTTCACAAGCTCTGCGCGTGCCTTTTCGGCACCGTATTTCAGGTGAAAGTAATAATCTTCGAAAGAGCTGAGGCCCAGCTCGTTCAGTCTGTTTGTCAGCCTGCTTTCAAGAAGGTACTTTTTTGTTTCAGTGAAGCAAATACCTGTTTTCTCATAGATGAAATCTCTCAGCACGGTAAATTCTTCTCTCGTCATGACCGCTTTCCTATGCAGTTTGCATTCTGCTCAATACCACTTCCGCCGCAGACCTTATGTCATCATTGGCGTCATCCGCAAAAGGCCGGATATAATCCATCGCACGCACATCATTCAGTTCGGCAAGGGCCCGTATACATCCTATCGTTATCAACCCGTTGGCATCCTGAAGACCCTTTGTAAAGATGCTGAAAAGGTCCGGGTCCTCAAATGTACCCAAGGCCGACAGAGCATAGTATCGCGTCCACATGCCCTTTTCTTGATTTGAGAATATCCTGACAAGCCTGTCCTTGAACTGCGTGAGCCGCCTGTCCTTGATAACCTTAAGGACCTCACGAGGTACCTCTGCTTCCTCGAGTATCATTTCCAGAAGTTCGACATACTCGTCGTTATCGGCAAATCTTCCGAGGACCCCTATCGTGTTCCTGCGAACACCTTCGTCCGGGTCCTTTAAGAGCCGCGAAATGAACGGGAGGTTGTTATCCGCATCGATAAGCTGGGTTGCGGCGAGGTATACCTTTTTATCGTCATTTGATCCTCCATTGACGAAACCGGATATGATCTCAAGGGCCGCCCCGGGGTCGAGACGGACATACGTCCGTAAAGCCTTTACTCTCACATCCTGAAAATCCTTCCCGAGTATCCTGAGGATATCGTCCTTCAGATCGCTGAGTCCAAGATTACCAACGGCCTCGACGGCAAAACCTCTTATATGCCCGTCAGCATCATCCAAAGCTTTTTTGATTATCGAGCACCCCGATCCCACGACGATCCCCGGGATGCTCATCATTATCTCCCGCTTAACCTCGACAGATGCATCGAGGAACCGGTCAAGAAGGACACACTCGTCTATCTTGACCCCCGTCAAGGCACAGGCCTTGACGAGCGCAAGCATCCTGGCATCGTCAGGTTCCATGAATTCTGAGGCATTTTTTCCCCATATATCGCCTAGCGAAGCGAAGATCTCGAGGACCATTGGATAATTTTCATCATCCGGTTCCATATCGCCCAGGATACCGAGGATGGCCGTACATGTCTGCCGGGTCCGGAAATAGGCGAGCATGCGCACCATTTCGACGGGACGGTCCTTTTTCTCCGCCATTTTTCCGAGAAGGTGCTCATATAGTTCGCCGCCCATCTTTTCCTGAAGTTTCGAAAAAATGTCTTCGTTCCCTTTGTCCAGTATGATTGCCAGGTACGCGCTTCGCCTCGAGCGGTCCCAGGCCTTCATAATGTCAAGGACCTCGTCAAGGACGGCGTCGTCCCCGTAATCCAGGAGGACCTCGCAGGCGGCGCTTGAAAGCTCATCGCTGCTTTCCTTGAAGAATTTCAGTATGCGGGGAATGGCCTTCGGGCTTTTTGTCCTTCCGAGACCGATGATGGCCGAGAACGCGATCCACTCCTCGTCATCTAAGGCATGAAGCAATGCATTTACCGCTTCATCGTCGTCAAAATCACCGAGGGCCATGCAGGCGGCATTACGCACATTGGCATCGGCATCCCGCGCCTTTTTTACAATAAACGGTATTGAGCGGGGATCGCCTAAGAATGCCAGTACTTCACAGGCATATACCCGGATATCTTCGTTGGCATCGTCAAGCATGCCGATAACACCTTCAATATATACGCTTCCGATCTTCTTGAGCACATCGAGGACCGCCATCCGGACAGGGGTATTGCTCTCCTGCAAAAGAGGCACGATCTTCTCTATCACTTCCCGGCCGGGAGAGGCAACCAGGGAATCGATGGCCTTTTCTTTCTCGAAATTATCTCCGTCCTTGATGAGAAGCACGTACCTTTCCAGCTCCGGCTCTGTCAAGCCTTTAGCTTCGGCACCTTCTTTCCGTGGGCTCATAGCATCCTCATTATTTCTTCCGATATCTTGTCTACAGGTAAAACTGCGTCTGCCAGATTGGCCGTGACGACCGCTCTCGGCATGCCGTAAACAACACATGTTTCTTCATCCTGAGCGATGATATAGCCGCCTTTGGCCTTCATCTCCTTCATCCCGGCAAGACCGTCGTTCCCCATTCCCGTGAGGATCACCCCGAATGACCGGCGATCATATGCAGCGGCTGTAGATCCCATGAGAAGATCTACCGACGGCCTGTAAATGTACTGCACTGCATCGTTAAACTGGATCGATACGGTACTGCCTTTCCTTTTTACAGACATGTGCCTGTCACCCGGCACTATGTAAGCCACACCGGACTTAAGCATCTCACCGTCCTCGGCTTCCTTCACCTGAAGCTGCGACGTTGCATCGAGCCGCTGCGAAAAAGATTGCGTGAATATCTTCGGCATATGCTGCGCAATGACGACAGGTACGGGAAACGTCTTCGGAAGACGGGCAAGTATGTGCTGAAGTGCCGGCGGACCCCCCGTGGATGCGCCTATGGCGAGGATCTCGTGGCGGACCTTTCTTTCCGGATTCACGATCACAGGCTTCCTGGAGATATCCAGCTTGCGCAGCAGGAATCTGACCTTATTTTTGGCAACATTCTTCACTTTTGTTATTATTTCGGCCTCTCTGTTCGCAAGCGTACCGAAACTGGCAAAATCTTTGGTCATGAAGTCGCAGGCGCCCAGTTGAAGGGCTTCCATCGTTACTTCCGCGCCTTCCTTCGTAAGAGAGCTCATCATGATGACAGGCACCGGGTCCTTCTCCATGATCTTTTTCAGGGCCTCGATCCCGTTCATGACCGGCATTTCAACGTCCATTGTAATAACATCCGGTTTCAGGGATTCTGCTTTCTCGATAGCTTCCTTGCCGTCCTGGGCAGTACCCACGACCTCTATATCGGCATCCCTGGATAGGATCCTTGCTATGGAACTGCGCATGACGCGCGAATCGTCAACGATCAATACTTTGATCATTCCTTCTCTTCCCCCGCCTCCACCAATAGCGATCTTACGTTCTTCATAAGTCCGTAAACACCATCAAGAAGATCCAATTCCTGGGAAAGAGATATCTGAATCCCCAATTCCTCGGCCAAAGGCACGAAGTGCTTATTGTTTTTGATAAATTCATCGAAATCCGTAAAGCTGTCGCTGAGATCGGCCTGTTTTGCAAAACGGTTGCCGATATCGATTATCTTTGCATTCCAGATGTTGTCGGCGGCATTTCCGGGAAAATGATGGTACATTACCCCATCAGTGACGGACTGCGGTATATTCCACATCGTAAGAAGACAGGCGCCTACCATGCCATGGTCACATGACAGCACCTCCTCTTCCGCCTGTACCCATGTATAGTTCTTTTCACGGACAATCCGGCTTATCATCTTCCATTCCGCATTGAAATACCTGTAAATGATGATCGTGCCGATATCGTGCATCAAGCCTCCGATATACACGGCATGCTGATCTCCCATATGGACGGTCTGGCTGACAACTTTCGAAGCAATGGCGCAGATCATCGAGTGGCGTATGAATTTTTCCCTGTCAATCTCTCCGCTGCCGTTCATCATCGACAGGAACGGCATGTGTAGGATTATCTGCGAGAGATGCTCCAGGCCGATTATGGCAATTGCATGTTCGATCGACGTGATGTTGCGAAAGCTCCGCGTTCCAAAATAGGCAGTATTGGCCATGCGAAGCACCTCCGAGGCCATCGACGGGTCCATGCTCTTCGCCAGGTCGGCCGCGGAGCTCATCGGGTCGTCGATCACGCCGATAACCTCAGCCATAACGGTCGGAAAGGTCGGCAGAACGTCAATCTTCCTGAGCACCTGCAAAATTTCGTCGCGTTCCATAACTATCAGAGATATTATCGGTAGCTGTCCGGAAAGCTTAATTACGAAGGAATTTCTTCATTGATGCCCTCAGATTCAATATTGCCTGCGAATGGATCTGGCATACCCTGGCTTCGGTAATACTGAGAATGCATGCTATTTCTTTCATATTGAGGTCTTCATGATAATAAAGACTCAGGACATAGCGCTGTCTCTCTGGCAGCTTATCGAATTCTTTCGCCATTATGCCTTCAAGCTCCAATAATTCTGCACATTTTTCCGGATCGTCGGTATCTTCCGTAACGTAGCGCATGATCCGGTCACGGTCTTCCCCCAGGAGTTCGTGGAGGTCTTCGATGCTGAGGACCGACAGGTTCCCGTAGTTCTTGAGCATCTTATAATATTCGTCGATATTCATCCCGAGGGCTTCGGCCACCTCTTCCTCCTTGGGCAGCCTGCCAAGCTTGTTCTCCAATGTACGTATGATCTCATTTATCTTTTTCGACTTGGACCGTGCGCTTCGCGGGAACCAGTCCCGGGACCGCAATTCGTCTATCATTGCCCCGCGTATGCGCAGATAGGCAAATGTGTTCAGTTTGGCACCCTTCGTCGAGTCAAATTTTTCCATGGCCTCAAGAAGGCCGACGACGCCTGCTGAAATAAGGTCCTCGATTATCTCACCATCCTCATATTTTCGGGATACCTTGTAGGCGAGATGCTTGATGATCGGGACAAATTCATCGATCACCCGTTCGCGATCGTCCTTATATGCTCCTGCATATGCTTTTTTCCATGTCATTCTGACACCAACCTGTCACAAATTTTTGATAGAGACCGCGTTGCTTCACAATTGGGAGACTGCTCGGCCCACAACCTTTGCCTGCGCGTTGCGGCATTGACGTTTTGATCGAAGGGTACAAAGCCGGAATAATTGAGATATACATCAAGGAACCTGTCGGTCACCCCGACGATATTTTTGTATAATTCCAGGGCTTCGCTCTCCTCTTTTACCATGTTCACGATAATATTAAATTCTTTTCTGCCCGTTTTCGCGCTCAGGACCTTTACCATTGCATATGAATCGGTGATGCTCGCCGGATCTGGTGTGACGACCACAAAGATCTGCTCGCTTAAAGCGTTGAAATACACTACGTTGGACGATATTCCGGCCGATGTGTCGACAATGAGGTAATCGTGTTCGGGCAGGGTGGCGAGCGAGTTCAAAAGGACCGCCCTCTCGTCCTGGCTTAGGTCCGAGTACTCGGCTACCCCGGATGTTGCGGGAATTATCCTGATCCCGCACGGGCCTTGAAGGATAATTTCGTCCATCTGGCGCGATCCGTCCATGACATCCTTGATATTAAATTTCGATATCATCCCGAACATGATATCGATATTGCCAAGCGACAGGTCCGCATCGAGGATGAACGTCGATTTGTTCCTGTTTCCCAGGAGATATGCCATATTCGATGCGATGGAGGATTTGCCTACCCCGCCTTTGCCGCTTGTTATCGCGATCGTCTTTCGCCCGTTCCCTACCATGTCTTTCCCTCGATCAGGATCTTGCCGAACGTCTCTGGTCCCGGGACGACGATATCCTCTATTTCCATTCCGCCCGTCAGGGCTGCGATAGGCCTCTGAAGCCTCAGGACCGTGTTGCATACTGTTCCAAACCTGTCAAATTCATCTAGCTTCGTAAAGATCATCCCCGCCAACGAGTGGTTCATCATCCCGAGATAGTGATCGATAGCCTCGTCCCGGGCCCCGGCCGGGAATACGGCGAGCTTCTTCGTGCGGGGAAGATATTGGAGGGCTTCCCGCTGATAGTTGAGATGACCTGTTATATCGATAATCTTTTTTCCTGTTTCGTTGCTGACAATAGATTTAAGGTCTTCTATATTTGCGGCAAAGTGAAAAGGTATACCGGTCTTTCCGGAAAAACTGACAAATTCGGTATATGTGCCTCTTTTGACCGGGTCATATGCGACGATCGCAGGACGAACGCTTTCTTCCTGGATAGCCAGTGCCAGCTTTTTCGCAGTTTCGGTCTTGCCCGATCCTGTAGGTCCCACGAGAACGATAGATTCGTCGGTAGAGATAACATTGCACAGGCCGATTCGTTTTCCGAGTTTGGCCTTGAGGACAAAGGCCGATTTCAGGCTGTTTTCCGCAAGGGTCCCCATTTCTGCAAAAACTTCCGAAACAAGGGACAATGCGGTGTACCTTTCGAGGCCGGACCGCAACATCTTGTCATAGAGGACCTTGAGCGTCGTCGGGTAGGCCTTCAGCCTGTCAGTGAGCATATCCGATTCGATTGACAGCAACCGGTCGGAAAGGTATTTTGCCGCGTCGCTCCAGATAGTCTCGGTTTTTTTCCTGATATCCCCGATACTGTTCTCCATTGCGGCGAACGGGTCGTTATCCAGGGCGATGGATATCTCGCAGCTGTTTTTCGCCGTACCATTGCCGTTAGTCGTGTTCTGTTTTATATCGACTATGATCGTGTCCGGACCGAACTGGTCCTTGATGACTTCCATGCCCTTGCGGACATCTTCGAATGAATAGGTTTTAACTCTCATTGATTCTTATTACCCCCACTGATTGTATTCTTATCTGCGGCGGAATCTCATTGTGCGAAATCACTGCGATACCCTGAATGTAGCGGTCAAGGAACCTTCTGAGCCTGCCCCTTAAGAGTGGATGAACGAGAAGGACCGGTTGGTAATTCTGGAGCATTGCCTTTTTCGCTTCATTGCCGATCTTCTCGATAAGCTTCTGGCTGAACGTGAGGTCAAGCGCGAGCATGGATCCCTGGTCCGTATGCTGGACGCTGCTGATAAGCCTCTCTTCAAGGGCCTTTTCCAGGATATGTATGTTGAGTATGCCATCGACCAAATAAGGCTTCAGGATGCTTCGCGCCATGCGCTGGCGGACATATTCAGTAATTGAATCGGGGTCCTTGGCTGCTGACGATGCATCCGCTATGGCTTCCAGAATGGTTATCAGGTCACGGATGGATACCTGCTCCCGGAGCAGGTTCTGCAGGACCTTCTGAACAACTCCGACATTTATCTGGTTCTGGGTTATCTCCTCTATTACCTTCTGATGCGTCGGCGCAACATTGTCGATAAGCTTCTGGGTCTCCTGCCGCGTTAAGAGCTCATGGGCATTATTGCGGACAAGCTCCGTGAGATGGGTCGCAATGACCGTGGCATGGTCGACAACTGTAAAACCCTCCGCCAGGTATGCCTCGCGGTCTTTTTCAGCTATCCAGTAGGCGTCGAGGCTGAACACCGGTTCTTTGGTCGGTATCCCGTCCGTCGGTCTTTCCTTGCCTTCCGGCCCCATTGCAAGGAGGTTCCCCGATACGAGGCTGCCGCGGCCCATCTCGATCCCCTTGAGCAGAACGATATACTCCGACGCTCCAAGCTGAAGATTGTCCCTGAGCTTCATCGGCGGCACGACAATGCCGAGTTCCGTTGCTATCTGTTTACGGATGGCCCGTATCTTTTCGAGAAGTTCCCCGTTCTGCTCGGCATCCACGATCGGTATGAGGCCATATCCTATCTCCACCTCGAGTATCTCGAGAGGCTGGATAAGCTCGGATTTTTCTTTTCCATCCGTCGAGACATCCACAACGGCGGGGAGTTCTTCTTTGGGCATCTTCTTCACAACGTGGCCGACGCCATAGGTTATCGACGATAGTATGAGAAAGGGAACGAGGGGGATCCCGGGCACCATGCCGATAGACAGGATGACGAACGAGGCAAGCATGAGCGCCCTCGGCTGCTTAAAGAGCTGTGCAACGACATCGCTTCCGAGGTTGGATTCGCTTGCCGCGCGTGTCACGATGATGCCCGCAGCCGTTGATGTCAAAAGGGCAGGAATTTGTGCGACAAGCCCTTCACCTATCGTCAGGATGGTGTAAACCGACAGGGCATCGTTTATGTTCATGCCCTTCTGGACAACACCGATGACCAACCCGCCAATGATATTGACAAAGATTATTATGATGCCTGCGATCGCATCACCGCGGACGAATTTGCTTGAACCATCCATGGCGCCGTAGAAATCGGCTTCCATCTCCACGCTTTCCCTGCGTTTGCGCGCCGTGGTATCATCGATAAGGCCGGCATTAAGGTCGGCGTCGATGCTCATCTGCTTGCCAGGCATGGCATCGAGGGTAAAACGGGCGGCAACTTCCGCCACGCGCCCGGCGCCTTTCGTTATGACGACAAAATTGATGATCATGAGGATAAGAAATACGACTGCCCCAACAACATAATTGCCGCCGACTATAAAGGTGCCGAATCCCTTGATGATCTGTCCCGCGGCGCTAGCACCTTCATCGCCGTGAACAAGGATGAGGCGCGTCGACGCAATGTTCAGGGAAAGACGGAAAAGTGTCACGATCAGGAGAATGGACGGAAAGACCGAGAAATCGAGCGGCTTTTTGATGTACATCGAAATAAACAGGATGAGCAGAGCGATCGAAATGCTCATCGACAGGAAAATATCGATGAAAAAGCTGTTGAGCGGCACGATCATGATCATGATGACAAAAACAACACTGACGGCGATCAGTACGTCGCTTTTGTTCTTAAGACTTTCAGTCATCGTAGCCATTACAGTAATCCTTTTCCTCTACGTCTGAAAATGCTCGCGAGAAGCTCGGCAACGATCAAATAAAAATTCTCGGGGATATAGTCACCCACTTTGACGGCATGATAAAGGCCCTGTGCCAGAGGCTTGTTCTCGACAAGGGGCACCCGGTGCCGTGCGGCGATCTCCCGCATCCTCAGCGCCATGAAACCTGCGCCTTTCGCCACAACCCTGGGTGCAGGCATTTGATGCGCGGTATATCGCAGGGCAATAGCGAAATGTGTCGGGTTGGTCACAATCACGTCGGCCGTTTTGACGTCATCCATCATTCTGCGCCGCGACATTTCGCGCTGAAGGCTCCTGATGCGTGATTTGATGAGCGGATTTCCTTCGCGTTCCTTATACTCCTCCTTGACCTCCTGCATGGTCATCATCATCGATTTTTTGAAGTCCCATTTCTGATAGGCAAAATCAAGGAGTGCAATAAAAAGAAAGGCGAGCCCGACCTTAACGGTCAGATGGAAAGCTGTCTCGCCCAGGAAGTTGACTATAGTGCCCGCATCCTGGCCGGTAAGCCCGAATATTACCGGCATCTGGCTCATGATCAGGTTCTTTGCCACATAGACGAGCAGGACGATCTTTATGCCCGATTTCAGAAGCTCCACCATGGATTTTCTCGATACGAGATTTTTGATCCCCTCGATAGGGCTCATCTTCTTCGGATCAAACGTCAGGGCCTCGAAACTCCACATAAAACCAGACTGGAGAATACTTCCTGCGAGGCTGAGGAGGAGAATGGTGCCAAATACCGGGCCGACAATATACCACCAGCGCACCATACTGAACGACATGATATCGTACATATTCCCGGGGCTGACCTCCATGTTCGCATTCCGGGCAAAACTCGCATAAAATTTGAACATCTCCTGAAAGCCTTTGGACATCATGAAATACAGAAAAATGGCGGTGAACAGGATAATGATCGCGGTATTGGCCTCGCGGGATACCGCGATCTTACCCTTTTTCCGCGCATCGTCCAACCTTTTGTCGGTTGGCTGCTCCGTCTTTTCCTGAAAACTTTCCGACATATCCTATCCCATCATCCGGATGACCCGGGCAAAATCAGTTTCAAGCCCTTTGAATAAGGCTGCGATGCTTGGCACGATATACCCGAGCGACAGGCCGAGCATGAGTACGGTAATAAGTATCTTTACGGGAAGGGCGTCGACGAACACATTTGCCTGCGGGATCATCCGGGACATGATGCCGAATGAAAGCTCGACAAGAAAAAGGGTCACGATGATCGGCGCTCCGATCCGGAAGGCTGCCGCGAAGAGGTTCCCGGTTGCCTTGATGAGATATCCGGCGAGCGGCGCATTGAGCGAGGCGCTTCCTATCGGCAGGGCGGTCAGGCTGTACGCAATGCCTTGTATAAGCATATGGTGTGCGTCGATGACGAAAAATATCATGATCGCAATAAGATTCTTTATCTGCTCGATAACTGAGACCTGTGCCTGGGTCGTAGGGTCCATGAAGCGTGCGAAGGACAGTCCCGATTGAATGGAAATGATCTCGGCCGACATGCTCGCGGAATTGAAGATAAGCCGGACGACAAAGCCGATCGTAGCTCCGACGAAGATCTCCTTGACGCACAGCATTAAAAGAATGAACGGGTCCTGCTGTGCGGTAAAATTCATCGGGGCGAGATCGAAAAGCAGATATGCGATCATGAGAGACAGGCCGCCCTTGAATATTGCAGAAACCATGCGTGAGGAAAATATTGGGACCATGAAAATAACCGCGGCTACCCGGAAAAAAACAAGCATGAATTTCTGAATTTCAAGTGTGATAGCTATGTCCGTCATCTATTTCACGTATAATGGAATGTTGCTGATTATATTCACCGTAAAGGATATCGCAAAGTTCATCATCCAGGGGAAGAGGACGATGAGCGTTATCGAAATGATGAGGATCTTCGGGACAAAAACCAGTGTCATCTCGTGGATCTGCGTGGCTGCCTGGAAGATGCTCACCAGAAGGCCCACGACGATCGATGCGATCAAGAGCGGCGCCATAAGAATAAGCGTCGACTTGAGGAAATCTCTGAAAATCTGGATAACAAGGTCCTGGCTCATTATATATCTCCCTATTAAAAACCTTTTATGATCGACCCCACAAGGAGGTTCCAACCGTCCACAAGGACGAACAACATGACTTTAAAGGGCAGGGATATAAAGATGGGGGGAAGCATCATCATCCCTGCCGAAAGTAAAACGCTCGCAACCACCATGTCTATCATCAGAAATGGAATGTAGAGGAGAAAACCGATCTGAAATGCCCTTTTTAATTCACTTATGGCAAATGCCGGGACGATGACCTTGAGGGGCAGGTCTTTCGGTCCCTCGGGCCTCTTCAATTTCGCAATGTTCATGAAAAGGGCGAGGTCTTTTTCCTTCGTATATTTGAGCATGAACGCGCTCAATTCCTGTGAAGACTTGTCCATAAATTCTTCGAACTGTATCTTGTTCGCGAGATAGGGCTTAAGCGCGGTCTCATTCACCTTTTCATAGGTGGGGGCCATGATGAATAGCGTAAGGAACAAGGAGAGCCCCACTAATACCTGGTTCGGGGGAAGCTGTTGAATGCCCATTGCCTGGCGCAAAAATGACAACACGATGATGATCCGGGTAAAAGAGCTCATGAGGAGCAGGATGGCGGGGGCGAAAGCAAGGACCGTGAGGACTATCACGATATTAATGAGGTTCCGGCCTCCATCCGCGCCTACGAGCGAATTAAGGATATTCGCGCCGGCCGGGGCCTTTTCAGCCTTTGCTGCCGCAAGGGCTGGAAGGGGCATCAGGATAATTACGAGGCATATTATAACGAGCCATTTCATGCGTCATTTCCCTGTTTCTTCCACCGTGCCAGGAGTGACATCTCTTTTTCCCCGGCGCCGATAACGAGGACATGGTCCTTTACCTCGACAACCGATATGAATTTCTTATACCCCAGGTATACCGTGTCCACCTTTTTCAAGCCATAGCCGGATGAATTTTTGGCCCCGAACCTGAAATTCATTTTTGTGGCGTACCTGCTCAGGAGATAGATGCCTGCGATCATTCCGGCCATGATAAAGATGACTTTGATTATGCCGAGGTACAAATCCATCAGCCAAGCTCCTGAACCCGTTCTTTGGGAGTCAGAATCTCCACTACCCTGACCCCGAGCCGCTCATTGACTAGTACGATCTCTCCCTTGCCAAGGAGCTTATCGTTTACGTAAATGTCAACCGACTCGCCGGCTATTTTATTAAGCTCTATTATCGAGCCTTTTGACAGGGCAAGAAGTTCGCCGATCGTAAGCTTGGTCCGGCCGATCTCAACCGAGATTTCTACGGAAATATCGAGAAGGCTGTCCATATTCATCTCGAACTTTTTTACCGCCCCGTTCTGGCCCTGCGTTTCGTTCGTCATCTCTTCCATATCTTCCTCCTTGAGGTCCCCAAGCATGCCGAAGATTATTGAACTATATCCTCGACCTTGACTGCCTTGCTGCCTTTAAATACACCCATTTTGCCGCGAAATTTCGCTCTTTTGTGGATCTCGATGTCTACGGTGTCACTGACGTAGCGGTCAACCATAATAACGTTTCCGCTCCCGAGCGCTGCAAACTCGTGAAGAGGCATGCGTTTGCGGCCCAATATCGCCGTCACTTCTACCGGCACTTCCATTATCAGGGCACGTATCCTGCCAAGCCACTTTTCCCGCATATCCATATCTTCCCGGGAAGGAGTCGAGATGAGATAGCTCTTGATGCTCTCGAGCACCCCATAAGGCATGCAGATCTTCATCCAGCTTGTTATGCCTCCGAATTCTATTGAGAACTCATTGAGGCTGACCGTTTCTTCCTTTGTTACCATCGTGATGTAATTCGGGTTAATTTCAGAACGCGAATATTTGCAGTTGATCTTATAGACCGGTTCCCACGCCTTTTCCATCTCTGAAGAGACGAGGTTGATAAGCTTCTTTATCACGTTGAACTCGATCTTCGTGAACTCCCTGCCTTCAATCCTTGAGGGGGAAATAGTTGCACTGCCGAAAACCGTCTCCAGTACGGAGAAGATCAATTTAGCGTCAAATATCACGATAAAAAAACCGTTCAGGTTCTCCGTTACGACGATGTTCATATTCGTCGGCAGGGGAAGTGTCTTGGTGAATTCGCTGTATTCGACATACTGGACGGGTACGGTCCCGACTTCTATCTCACGCTCCATGAAAAGCGAAAGCGCCGAGCGAAATGACTTGGAAAACCTGTCGTATATGAACTCAAGGGCGGGGAGTTTTTCCTTTTTCCCCTTGGTAAAGTGCATAAAATCGAAATCTTTGACCTGTTTTTCCTCTACGGCCGCCGCTTCCTCGATAATAGCCGTTTCGGTAAGTATCTCGCCTTCCGATATGCCGCCCAGCAGTGCATCAATTTCAGCCTGTGAAAGAACCTGTTCCATCAACACCTCACTGGATTATAATGTCGGTTATGTACACCGCTTTTAGTTCATCTTCATTCTTGAAAATAGTTTTCAAATTGGTATAAACTTCCTTTTTCAAAGACTCTCGCTGGTTAACATCCATAAGGATATCCGGCGTCTTGGTCCCAAAAATGAAAAGTATCCTGTCGCGGATGACCGGTATCATTTTTTTAGTCTCTTCCATCGCCTTGACATCTTTTACTTCTATGCCGAGGGATACCTTCGCGTATTTGGATTGATTTCCTGTAAGATTGAAAACAAACGGATCAAGCTGGAGGATTGGCCCTACGGCTTCTTTCTTTACGGCAGCCGCTTCAACACCCGGCTTTTTGCCGGGAAGGTTGGCGATATATTTCTTGCCGAACATGAAATAAGCGCCTGCACCGGCGCCGACGATCAAAACAAACAGCACGATGAGTATTAATTTAGATTTGCTCTTTTTCCCGGCCGGCTTTACTTTTTTTTCTTTCTTCTCAGCGGCTTCCGCCGGCACGTCCTTTTTTTGGCCCGCCTTTGGGCCGTCATCTAACGTGGTCTTATCTCGTTTATCTTCGGCCATTAAGGATTCTCCTTGCCGAAGGTAAGAGCAATTCATATGCCAGAATTGAATATTCGCGGAATTACAGGGTAAATGGGATTTTACGGGGACTTTGCCAGGGATTGGCGCGTCAGCAAATTGACATAAAGGCCGTGAGAGCGTAAGGCATCTAGCACCTGTCCGTCATTCCGGCCGGGTACCCCTTGGGTGCCGGAATCCAAGGTTTTGTATTTATTTCTTTTCACGATTTTGTCATGAAAGAGTAATAAAAGACGAACCTTGGATCCCGGCGTCAAGCGCCGGGATGACGGCGAGAGGTTTTTACGCCTTACGCCTTACGATCCTATCGTTTAATATTGATCAATTCCTCCAATATCTGGTCGGTTGTCGTGATGACCCGGGCATTTGCCGAGTATCCTCTCTGGGCTATGATCATTTTTACAAACTCGGTTGCCAGGTCGACGTTCGACTGTTCGAGCGAGTTGGCGCTGATCTTGCCAAGGCCGCCCTCGCCAGGCGCATTCGTATATGCAACGCCCGAGTCGATCGTCTCTGAATACAGGTTGCTCCCCTCTTTGCTCAATCCGTTGGGATTGTTGAAATTAGCCAGGGTGAGCTGGTAGAGGTTCAATATCTGGCCGTTGGAGTAATGGCCTGAGAGAATGCCCTCGGCACTTACCGTAGTGCTCTCGAGCGCGCCGGGAGCATATCCGTCCTGGGTCTGAAAATTTGTCGTCGATGCGATGGGGTACTGGGTTGTTGTTCCGCCGCCCGTGCCTGAACCAAACACAAGATCGATCGCCTGGCCCGGATTGGCGCCCTGTGAAAAATCAAAGCTTACGCTGGTGGCATTGCCTCCTGCGGTCAATGCGCCGTTACTGTTAAACGTGAGCGTCCCCCATCCGGCGAGGTCGTTTGCCCCTGTCGAAGAATCGGTGCTATCGAGATGGGCCATCCATTCCCAGGTACTTGTCTGCGGGGCTACTGCCGACTCGTATGACTTGCGGAAGTATACCGTTACAACGTGGGGCTGACCAAGAGAGTCGTACGAGGTTACCGACGATGAATAATTGGATGTCGTGGTCGGGTTCCGGGTAGCACTGGTATAATCAGTTGAAAACCCCTGGAATGCGATGGTCCGGGATGTGCCATCGGTTAACGTCGAGTCGGCCGTGATATCAAGTCCTGACCCGCCTAAATTGGTATAGGTCGTGCCTGCGACAACAGCAACGGGGCCGTACGTCACGGTAGTTCCCGACGCCGCGCCCGTCGGGTTGGTAAGGGCACACGACACGGTTATCCCTGTAGCGGCCGCATATGATATTGTGTATGTACCCGCTCTGGGATATTTGTCTACGCTAAGAGTGGCGGCTGTTGCGCTGCCATTTGCAGCCCCGCTTAAAGTTCCCAGGGTACCCGCAACGGGCGAATCCGACTGAAGGTTCACAGACATGCCGATGAGCTCTGTTGCACGGGGTTCACTGGGAGACTGTGATACGATGATATCGGTATCAACGCCGTAGGGGGCATTTGTTGTCCGGTCTATCGCCCTTCCCTGGAGGATATCACCGGCCGGGTTCGTCATACTTCCTTCCGCATCGAACCGGAATTGACCGGCCCGCGTATAATAATTGGTTTCCGATTCAGGCGCCCTCACGATGAAGAAACCTTTTCCGCCAATGGCAAGGTCGGTCGATTCGCTCGTGCTTTCGAAACTGCCCTGTGAAAACGATGTATCGACGGAGCTGAGTGCGGTGCCCCTGCCCACCTGGCTTGAACCGGATGTGCCGTTGACGGTCTGGTACAGGACATCCTCAAATGTGGCCCGGGCCGCCTTGAAGCCGACGGTATTTACGTTTGCGATGTTGTTGCCGACAACGTTGATCGACGTACTGTTGGCGATAAGACCGCTAATGCCTGAAAAAAATGAACTTAACATATCTATGCCTCCTAGTTAATTCTTGATCACTGCAATGGAGCTTGCCTTGTACTCATCACCATTGCCGGTTACAAGGGAAACACCGGTTGAGCCGTTCCTGACTCCCGTTACGGTCCGGAATGCCGCCGAAGTGCCGCTGATCGCACCTCCCTTGTTGTATGCGGCAGCCGTCACCTGCACACTGTCTGTACCTGCATTGGTATATGTCAGGGAGTCTCCTTTCTGCCGCGTCACGGTCTCGACGCTGCCGGTCTTGAGATTCGTTACGGAAAATACAACCCTGTCGTAATCCGCAGACGGCGTAACCGTAAACTCGTCACCCTGTGAAAGCCTATTTCCGTCAACCTGGATCTTTTTTCCGATAATGTCCAGCATATTGCCTGTCTCCGTCGTTTTTTTGAGGTCCGTCAGGGAATCATTGATGTTCTGAAGCCTCTCGACCGAGGTCAGAGCGGCAAGCTGGCTCATGAACTCATTCGTTTTCATCGGATCGAGCGGGTCCTGGTATTTGAGCTGGGTGACCAGGAGGTTCATAAAGGCATCCGTATTGAGAAGCCCGGTGGTCGCACCCGCAGTTCCAGTGCTTTTTCCCGTGGTATCAACTGTGCTTGTTATATTTGCGACTGACATATTCCCTCCTTTAAGCCATTGCCTCAAAAAAAGTCCCGAAATCCTGGTCTTCTTCCGTGCCGTCCTGACCATTTTCTTTGTTCTTGTCACGCTGCTGCCGTCCCCGTGTATCCTGTTCGATATCAACGTGGATCGTCGTCATGATATGCTTGTCCGCAAGATTTTTCATGAGCTCGTCTTTCTGTGAGTGTATAAAATTCATCGTATTTTCATTAGCCGTCTTCACTTCTACCGTAACGCTCGTCCCCTCGTCGCGCAAACCGACAAGGATCGTCTCGTTATCATTGATCTTCAGTTTTACCGTCATATCCATACCCAGATTTTTGCCCGAATACTGCTCTGCGATCCTTTCTATCTTATCGATCATCGCCGCGCCAAAATTACTCTTGCCGGCAGTGTGTATTTCGGTCTTTTGCTGTTCACTATTTCGCTGGGAGTTCCCCTGCAGGTTCAAACTATTTTCATTCGCGGGACTGTCATCAGTATTGTTCTTCATGTCCGGCTCATCTTTTTCGGCTACCCGGATAATTATCCTGCCAATATCCACTTTTTCCCCGATATTTACATCCGAACGGGCCGGCTGGTTTTCGACCTTTTCATCCCCCGACCCCGCCGGCACGGAAAACACGGGGTTCTTTTGCAGTTCCTTCATTGATATATCGACGATCTTATTTTCATTTGCCGATCTGGTAACGTGCACCACGAAAGCCGGCGCACGAGGCGCATCTTCGGGCGCATCGCCCTGTGATGACGGGACTGTATTAGCATCCGGAGTTGCTGTTTTTACGGCATCCGGGACATTTTCCGCACGAGGCTGCGGAATGTTCTTTACGTCGGGGGTCCCGGGTATACTCCCCGGATCGCGCCGAGACCCTGCTTCGGTCTCCTGGCGGGCCATATTATTGAGCGCCGTCAGAAATACGGCCAGAGTGCCCACCAACGAATTGGCCGCAGCGTTTTCAAGGCCCTTTTGCCCGGCATCTTTTTCCAAATTCGCGCCGTGCGCCGCATTTTCGGCCCTGCCTTTAAGTTCGATCTCATCACCACCCGAAAGGATGTCCAGGATGTTGGTGAGAAATTCGGTTATGGCCGGAATGTCCGCCTCTTCCAAAGATGGCGCTAGGGCCGGCTTCTCGAGGGCAGCGGCAAGCGCCGAAATAAGGAGTGAGATCTGCGAACCGTCAGTTAAAGCCCCGCGGCATTCGGTTGTCGCAGGCTCCTTTTTATCGGCCGCTCCGGTATCGTCAGACACATCGTTCATAGATGGCGGCAGCATAGTGCAAAAGATGCCGTTCATCATCTTTTCGGAAAAAAGAGCGAAGAACTCATTCTGTCCTTCTGAAGGCCCGGTCGAACCATTTTGCGGTAAACATTGCTTGCCGGGTCCCATGAGATTTGCCATCAGGCAGTTTAAAATTTGATTTTCCATGGCATTCTCTAAAACAAATTCCGTGCCACACTTATGACATTAATAAGTTCGCATAGTTACGTGTGGCAATTCGATGAGGGAGAAGAAACTTCATGGAAAAGATTTCCACAGGACGGAAATATTTTCCCAGTTGCCAACCCTTAGAGCCTGCATGATTGTCCTCTTTCGGGGATAACATAACCATTCGCCGGCAGGCTCTAAGGGTGAAGATTACGATAGCCGGTATTGGAGCCGGGGATGGGTTGCCAGGGATATTCGGGGTTTAAATTGTTGTGCCGGCAGAAATGCAGAAGAACTGCATCGTTCTACGTTCTTTTATCGCCGAGTCGAAGCGCCATGTCGTCGAGCATTTTTTGTTCGCGCCTGTTCTCGCTTTTTTTGAATTCCGTCATTACTTTTTCGCGCAACTTGCAAAGCATTTTCAGCTCTTTAGCGCATTCGTACAGTTCCTGGTAAAGTACGTCGATATTTTCCTGCAGGGTCCCTTTTTCGCAAATAAGCGCTGACCGGGTGATATCCAGGTAATCCAGGTAATCCTTCAAAACGGCAAAATCATTGCCGGACAAAGGAGAAGTGCTAAGCCTGTTGTAATTCTGGGATATATTGTTTTCAACAGCTGTGATCTCGCTGCAAATAGAGGCCATTCTGACATTGGCCTCTTCAACCTCACGTTCCTTGTCCTTTTTGATGTTCTCCTTGATATC
>CAIQJW010000159.1 GCA_903872255.1 uncultured delta proteobacterium
AAGAATATAATTCTTTTCATTCTTGATCTCAGCATCTTTGCCGAAGGCCATTGCAAATTTGCCGGCGACATGTTTCATGGCCATTATGCGCCCCGGGCAGGGTGCCCGGTTGACATGGACATCTGTCGGCGACATGAATATGGCTATCCGGATCGCTTCGCCGTCAAAGAACTCCTGTTCATTGATCTCGCTTATATCGATGACCTTGCCGTCTGCCGGGGAGATCAGTGAATCGGCGTCCGCATGTGAATAGCGCCGCGGATTACGAAAAAAATAGAGACAAAAAAGCGCAAAACAAAAAACAGAGATCGAAAGATAAAAAAAACCGCCTACGATCAGGACCGCGGTTAGAACAAGGGAAGGGACTATTATACGTAGTCCTTCCCTTGCAATAAACGGTTCTTTCAATCTTTTCTCCCGATCCAACCCATCATTGAGCGGAGTTTCTTGCCCACCTGTTCAATCGGATGTTCTCCGTCAATTCTCGTTACTGCGTTATAAACGGGCCTTCCGGCCAGGTTCTCGAGGATCCATTCACGGGCGAATTCTCCGGATTGTATCTCGTCAAGGATCACCCTCATTTCTTCGCGCGTTTCCTCACTTATCACCCGTCTTCCCCGGGTTATATCGCCGTATTCCGCGGTATCGCTGATAGAATAGCGCATGTAGGAAATGCCGCCTTCGTACATCAGGTCAACGATGAGCTTCAATTCATGGAGACATTCGAAGTACGCTATTTCCGGCTGATAGCCCGCCTCGACGAGAGTATCGAAGCCGGCACGGACGAGCTCGGATGCCCCTCCGCAAAGAACGGCCTGTTCGCCGAAAAGATCTGTTTCCGTTTCCTCTTCAAACGACGTTTCGAGAACTCCGGCCCTCGTTGCGCCAATGCCTTTTGCGTAGGCAAGCGCCGTCTGCTTCGCCTTTTTGGTGTAGTCCTGATAAATGGCTATGAGAGAGGGCACACCGGCGCCGCGCTCGAATTCCCTGCGTACGAGGTGGCCCGGTCCTTTCGGTGCGATCATAACGACATCGATGTCAGCCGGAGGTACGATCTGGTTATAGTGAATATTGAAGCCATGGGAAAAAACAAGGGTCTTGCCTTTCTTTAATCCGCCCTTGATCTCGTTCTTGTAAAGCTCGGCCTGAAGATTGTCCTGGGCAAGTATCTGGATGATGTCGGCATCCTTCGCTGCCTTCGCAGCGCTTACCGGCTTAAAGCCCTGTTTTATGGCAAGCTTATAATTCGGTGTGCCTTCGAGTTCCGCTATAATGACATCCACACCGCTGTCGCGCAGGTTCTGTGCCTGGGCATGGCCCTGACTTCCGTAACCAACTATTGCAATCTTGCGATCTTTGAAGATCTTAAGATCCGCATCCTTGTCGTAATAGATCTTAGCCATTTACTTCCTCCTTAATTTCAGTTTGTTCTTTTATCTTTAACATTCTTTCGCCCCGCGCCATAGCGATCGGGCCGGTCCGTACAAGCTCCTTGATGCCGATCGGTTTCATAAGGCTGAGAAATGCCTTAAGCTTTCCTTCATCCCCCGTGATCATGATCGTGTAGGTACGGCTCGATACGTCAATGATCTTGCCCCGGAATATCTCGACTATCCTCAGGATCTCTGCCCGCGTCTTTTCCTCGGCATTTACTTTAACAAGTATCATCTCGCGCGACACATAGTCTATGTCCTTAAAATCGACGACTTTGATGATGTTGATAAGCTTGTTGAGCTGTTTGAGTATCTGTTCAAGGATCGCGTCGTTACCGGTCGTTACGATGGTCATGGTCGATATGGTCGGATCGAGGCTTTCGGCAACGCACAGGCTCTCAATATTGAATCCCCTGCCGCTGAAAAGGCCTGCGATCCGCGAAAGGACCCCAAACTCGTTCTCAACAAGAAGCGAAATGGTATGTCTCAATTCTCCTCCTAAACAAGAAGCATCTCTTTCAGGGATGCGCCGGCGGGAACCATCGGATATACGCATTCCTCCGGATTGACGTGAACATCTATAAATGTTGGACGGTTGTTTTTGAATGCCTGTTTTAATATCTTGTCCACATCCTTCTCTGTTTCTATTCTTAAGCCCACCGCGCCGTACGCCTCGGCTACTTTGACGAAATCGGGAGAGTGGAGATGTGTCCAGGTGTAGCGTTTTTCATAAAATAATTCCTGCCATTGCCTGACCATGCCAAGAAAGCCGTTATTGAGTATGACGACTTTGACGGGCAGGTTGTATTGAACGGCGGTAGCCAGTTCCTGGATGTTCATCTGTATGCTGCCGTCTCCGGCGATGTCGATGACGAGGGATTTGGGGAAGGCAACCTGTGCGCCGATCGCGGCCGGAAATCCATACCCCATTGTGCCGAGCCCCCCCGATGTAAGACAGGTCCTCGGCTTGAGGAACTTGAAGAATTGGGCGGTCCACATCTGGTTCTGGCCGACCTCGGTCGTGATAATGGCCTTTCCCTTTGTCAACTCGAAGATACGTTCGATAACATACTGGGGTTTCAATATATCGCTCTTTTGGTATGTAAGCGGGTAATCTTTTTTCCATTGATTGATCTTCCCGGTCCACTCGGCGATATTATGATGCTGTTTGTAGGCATCTTTCTCTTCTTCGACAATCTTCAGCATATGCATGAGAACGTTCCGGGTGTCCCCGACTATGGGGATGTCGACCTTTATGTTCTTGCTTATCGATGTAGGGTCAATATCGATGTGTATGATCTTTGCATGAGGCGCGAATTCATCTGTCTTACCGGTGGCGCGGTCGTCGAATCGTGCTCCCATAGCTATGATCAGATCCGATTCCGTTATTGCCATGTTCGCGGCGTACGTGCCGTGCATCCCGAGCATGCCGAGAAAAAGCGGATGGTCTCCCGGAATGCCTCCAAGCCCCATCAGCGTGTTTGTCACCGGTATCGACAATGCTTCCGCGAATTTGGTCAATTCCACCGACGCATTGGAAGATATGACCCCGCCGCCCGTATAAAGCACGGGCCGCTTTGCATGCAGCATAAGCCTCATGGCCTTTTTTATCTGGCCGGGATGACCGATATATGTCGGCTGGTAACTGCGGATATGTACCCTTTCCGGATACTTAAATTCACCCAAAGCTGACGAAACATCCTTCG
The DNA here is from genome assembly GCA_903872255.1 of uncultured delta proteobacterium. Taxonomy (GTDB): domain Bacteria; phylum Desulfobacterota; class Syntrophorhabdia; order Syntrophorhabdales; family Syntrophorhabdaceae; genus Delta-02. Next base: position 3,140 of record CAIQJW010000159.1, read on the forward strand.
GGATATCGACAAGGACCGGGCCGGGCCTTCCGGACTCTGCAATATGAAAGGCCTCCTTTATTATTTTGGACAGGTCCTTCACGTCTCTGACGAGATAACTGTGTTTTGTGCACGGCCGGGTAATGCCGATGATATCCGCCTCCTGAAAGGCGTCATTCCCGATGAGCATCGTGTTTACCTGGCACGAGAAGATAACCATGGGTATGGAATCCATACATGCTGTTGCAATGCCTGTTACCGTGTTTGTTGCGCCGGGGCCTGAAGTGACGAGCGCGACCCCTACCTTCCCGGAAGCCCTGGCATACCCGTCGGCCGCATGGACAGCCGCCTGTTCGTGGCGGACCACCACCTGCCGTATCTGGCTGATATCGGTCAACGCGTCCGTAATATTCAGGGTAGCGCCACCCGGATAACAGAATATCGTATCGATGCCTTCGGCCTTCAATGATTCGACGAAGATCTGTGCACCCGTTCTTTTCAATGGTTCTCCTTTCACTGCTTATGAGTCGGTGAGACTCTCCATGAGATCTTTAATATAGAGCTTTCTTATCTTTAAGATCTTGATCTCCCGCTCTTCGGCTTCAGTCAGATAGGATTTTTTGAGGAGCATCTGTATGCGCCGGTCCATAGTTGCGTGCTGTCCCTTATACTGATTGTAAATTTCCTGCGTACTTTCTGCCTTGTCCATAGGGATAATGAAGGATATGGTATAAAAATTATTGAATAATGTCAAATATTACTTGGACATATGAAATGATAGAAAAATTATGCTGAATTGAATCTGCGCCTTACCTCGCCGACCCCCATTGGCTGAACCTTTCAGTGAATCCGGCCGTCCTGTCATCTACGGCAACCGCAATAACATCATTGTGTCATGTTTTCACGATTCCAGTAACCGTCGGGTTTGTTCGAATATAGGAATAAATGACGAAATATGCTAGAATCGTTAACGATAAATGCAGCGTTCCGGGTGGGGCATAAAGAATTATTGAAAAAAATCGAATATTGGCATATAAAAATTCCTGTATTCTTGCCGTGTTTCGGACATAACGAAAATTTAAATGAAATTTAAACTGACAATACTTATCATTCTTACCGGGATCCTTTTTTTCTTTAACCTGGGGGTTACTTCATTATGGGACCCGGATGAACCCAGGCAGGCCATCATGGCCCGTGAGATGATGTATCGCGGAGACTATATCCGGC
>CAIQJW010000160.1 GCA_903872255.1 uncultured delta proteobacterium
ATGCTATCGAAAAGAAGATACTTTTAAGCGACAGGGACATGCCGAAGGCGTGGTACAATATCCAGGCCGATCTCACAACACCCCTGCCGCCGTCACTCAATCCCGAAACCGGTGACCCGATAACCCCGGACATGCTCGAGGCCATATTTCCGATGAACCTGATCGAGCAGGAGGTCAGCACGGAGAGGTTCATAACTATCCCGGACGAGGTAATGGAACGTCTCCTCATGTGGAGGCCGACGCCTCTTTGCCGCGCAACGGCCCTCGAAAAATTCCTCGGCACTCCGGCGCAGATCTATTATAAGAATGAAAGCGTTAGCCCTCCGGGCAGCCACAAGCCGAACACGGCGATTGCCCAGGTTTACTACAACAAGATGGCGGGGATAAAGAGGTTGACGACAGAAACAGGGGCCGGGCAATGGGGAAGCGCCCTTTCATTCGCATGCAGCCAGTTCGGAATGGAACTGAAGGTCTACATGGTCAGGGTGAGCTTTAACCAGAAGCCGTACAGGCGCATCATGATGGAGACATGGGGCGGCAAATGCGTGCCAAGCCCGAGTCCCGATACGGCCGCCGGAAGGAAGTTTCTCGAAGGCAACCCGGACCATCCGGGCAGCCTGGGCATGGCAATATCCGAGGCGATCGAAGATGCCGTTACGTCGGAGAATACAAAATATTCACTCGGGTCCGTTCTCAACCATGTCCTTCTCCATCAGTCCGTTATCGGCCTCGAGGCGCAAAAACAGCTGGCGTCCGTCGGAAAATATCCCGACGTCATTATAGGGTGCGCGGGCGGGGGCAGCAATCTTGCCGGCATAGCCTTCCCTTTCTTACGCGATAAGATCAACGGAAAAGAGCTTCGCGTGGTCGCATCCGAGCCTACATCATGCCCGTCCCTTACGAAAGGGTGCTACGTTTATGATTTCGGAGATACCGCCGGAATGACGCCGCTCTTGCCGATGTATTCGGTGGGCCACGGGTTCGTTCCCGCCCCGATCCATGCGGGCGGGCTTCGTTATCATGGAATGGCCCCGCTCATCAGCCGGGTTTTTGCAGACGGACTTATCGAGGCCAGGTCCTACAATCAGATCGAGACATTTTCTGCAGGCCTCATTTTCGCGAAGACAGAAGGGTTCATCCCTGCCCCCGAGACGAACCATGCGATCGCCTGCGCCATCGACGAAGCGAAAAGGGCCAGGGAAGAGGGCAAAGAAAAGGTGATCCTCTTTAATTTCAGCGGCCAGGGTACGATCGACCTGCCGTCGTACGATGCGTTCATGTCCGGGAAGCTACAGGACTACTCCATGCCGGACAGTGAGATTGGGGAATTGTTGAGGGACTTGAGAACAATAGCTTAGAGGCCGTAAGGCGTAAAGCGTAAAGCGTAAAAACATGGGGAGAAGGAAATGATACCATCGGTTATTTTAGAAGGGCGGTTGATGCTCTCAAATGAAAATAATTATTTTGACACGATGTTCCAGAATGACATTGCACAGGCAGTGCCCGGACGCACTGACGAGAAGCAACAGGCAGACGACGCCGGATTATGTTCGGGTGTAAAGGCCCTGTTAACCCTCGCGTAACTGGTCATAAGGCGTGTCGCGGAAAAGGAAGTTCGCCTTTAACTCCTTACGATTCACGATTCACGATTTTGCCGGAGGTCAAAATGGAAATATACTGTACCCAGCTTGGCATGCTTATCGGGTTCGATTATTGCACGAAAGTCCAGAACGGTCTGCCCTGTTACAACACATTCGGGTGCTGGAAAGAAAGGGTTGACGTGGCTGCCATTCTTAAGGCAAATTTTACAGACGAAGAATTAATGTTAGCTTTCAATACCATACCGAAATCACGACTCCAGAGGATTATGGAGTCCGTCCATTCAGTTCGCTTAGGAGGAAAAAGTTAATGCTGCTCTCCGACAGGGTAATGCAACTGCGGCCGTCAGGCGTGAGAAAGATCTTTGACCTGGCGCAAAAGGTAAAGAATCCGATCAACCTCAGCATCGGGGAACCAGATTTCGATATACCTGATGCCGTCAAGGACGAAGGGATCGGCTGGATCCGGAAAGGGTTCAACAAGTATACCCCTTCGGGAGGCATACCCGAACTCAGGGAGAAGGTCCTTTTCCAGTTAAGGTCGAAGGGCATTATCTGCGATGACGTCATTATCACGGCAGGTGTGACGGGCGGCCTCCTCCTTGCGCTCATGACGATGCTCAACCCCGGGGAGGAGGTCATCATTCCCGATCCGTACTTTGTCCTTTACGAGTACCAGGTTGCTTTACTTGGCGGGAAACCTGTCTTTTTCAATACGTATCCGGATTTCACCCTGCGGGAAGAGGAATTGCGCAAGGCAATAACAGATAAGACCCGGATAATCCTTATCAACAGCCCGAACAACCCGACGGGCATGGTCAATTCCCGGGAAGAACTGGAAATGGTGGCGCGTGTGGCCAGGGAAAAGGACCTTGTAGTATTTTCCGACGATATATATGATCGCTTTGTCTTCGATGAAGATACATCGCAAAAGCCGTACCTGGGACAGATATACGAAAAGACGATCACCTTCGGCGGTTTTTCGAAGACCTGGGGAATGACCGGCTGGCGCTTAGGTTATGCGGCCGGGCCGAGCGAGGTCATACAGTGCATGATAACAATGCAGCAATATGCGTTCAGTTCCGTCACATCATTCGCACAGAAGGCGGCCCTTGTCGCCCTTGATGATACCATGGACGCAATGATCGACAATTACCGGAAAAAGCGGGACCTTATCTACGAAGGGATCAAAGATAAGTACAATGTAGTGAAGCCCAAAGGTGCGTTTTTCATTTTCCCCGAGGTCCCTGGCGGCAAGGACAGCATGGCCTTTGTGGAACGGGCATTGGAAAATAACCTTTTTATTATACCCGGGAGTATCTTTTCATCGCGGGACAGCCATGTGCGCATCTCCTTCGCTTCCAGCGAGGAGAACCTTCTGAAGGGGATCGACGTCCTGAGAAAGCTGGCTTAAATCAAGGAGCATACACGGATGCATGAAAATATAGTCAGGCTGTTAATGGAAAATAACGTCCAGCAGCTTTATGTTACGAGCCGCTCGGCCTTGGCCGCTCTACGCAGTTCAGCGGCCTCTTATCCCGTTCATTGCGACCTGTCGACGAACGAGAAGATCGCTTACGAGCTTGCCCTTGCCGGGGCTTATGCAAGTAAAAGGACTGCCTGCATCCTTTCGACGGAAGGGCTGTACGATGCCCTCGACCCTGTTATGAGCTCTGCATACACCGGAGTAGCCGGTTCCTTTGTTATCGTGGCGGTCGAGGAGAATACCGAAGAGGTAACGCCGCTGGGTATTTTCTCCAAGCTGCCCCTTATTGTCACCGAAACGGACGAAGAGCTGGAGAAGGCGGTATCGTATGCCTTTTCGATCTCTGAAGAATATAAGATCCCCGTCATAGTCCAGGCATTCCCGGGCGGGTATGAAGGCGTAAATGCCGACACCTTCGAAGGACCGGCAACAGACCGTAAAGCCGCGTTCCTGAGAAAAGAACCCGGACGATGGGCCGCGACGCCCAGGTTCCGATACCAGCTCCACGGGGAATTGAACGACAAGATCCGGAAGATTCGAGATGCGTTCGAAACATACGACGGCAACGTCGTGATCTCGAAGGGCACAACGGGGCTCATCACCGACAAGCTCTCCCGCCTGGAGTTCTACGATGAGGACGCCAGCATCCTTCGCCTGGCGACCGTTTTTCCGCTGCCCGAAAAGCTCACCCGGCATTTTATCGATTCGATGGATGAAGTCCTCGTCGTCGAAAATTACCCGGCGATAGAGCTTCAAATACCGGACCGGACAAAGGTGAAAAGCGGTTTTGTCGACAGGGGCAGGGGAAGGCCGCAATTTGAAGAGAAGATACAGGGTTTTACCGTGATACGCGACCGGCTCGGGCCTGCGTCTTCGATCAACATGGCGCACGGCATCAAGAAGCTGCATCCCGACAGGAATATCATGGCCGTCACGTTCGAGGACCATTTTTTTCATTCCGGCATGCCTGCCTATATCAACAGTCTTTATAATGATTCGGCGAGCGTTCTTCTTATCATGGTGAGTGAACTCGGGGACGAGATCAGGCGGGTCCTCAAAAGCTATGGTGTAGAGAACATCGTCGATATAAACGAGATAGCAGAACTTGCCTGGTTCAAGGATACGAAGGAGCCCGTCGTTGCGCTTTACAGGGGTATGATATGAAACACGAGATAATATGCGCGGGGATCGGGGGAAGGGGAGTCCTTCTTGCCTCGACGATCCTGATAGAGGCGGCCATAAAAAGCGGTATGAAGGCCATGGCCTCGGATGAATACGGAATGTCCCAGAGGGGCGGCTCCGTCGTGTCGCTCGTCAAGGTGGGCAGTTATGCGAGCCCTTTTATCGGCAGGGAAAACGGAGATATACTTCTCGCATTTGAGGAAAGCGAATTCTACAAAACGCTGTTCTTTCTCAGGAAGGGCGGATTGGCGCTCGTCAACACGCGCTCAGCAACGCTCGGGGCATCTATTGATGGCATGCTGAAGGAAAGGCAGATAGCATACCGCTTAATTGACGCCGACGGCATTGCCCGGGATGCAGACATGTTTCAATCGGCGAATATGGCGCTGCTCGGCGCATTCGCCTCTTTCGGGATCGAGCCGTTCACGCGGGATGTCCTCGAGACCACCATCCGTTCCCGGGTACCGGAAAAATTCTTGGCGAAGAATCTCGCCGTTTTTGAAACGGGATTCGAGACGGCGCGGCGTAAGGCTAAAGGCTAAAGGCTAAAGGCGTAAGGAGTTTGGCACATTGGAGGATCGCGAGTGGATATAAAGCAAGAAGTTGTGATCGGCAATCAGGCAATTGCCCGGGGCCTTGTCGAGGCAGGCCTTGAGATAGCTGCTGCATATCCCGGGACGCCGAGTTCGGAGATCCTTCCCGGTGTCGTATATTTCAAGAACATGGAAGGGTTGAAGATCCATACCGAATGGTCATCCAACGAACTGTGCGCATTTGAGGTTGCGTTCGGTGCAGCGGCATACGGCGATGCGCGCGCCGCGTGCTTCATGAAACAGGTCGGGCTTAACGTCGCATTTCCGGCACTACTCAAGGCGCGGGAAAAGGTCCTGGAAGGCGGGCTTGTCATAGTTTGCTGCGATGACCCGGGCCCGCAGTCCTCGCAGACAGAGCAGGATACGCGCCTTCTCGCGGCGCTCTTCGGTATTCCGGTCTTTGACCCGGCATCTCCCGATGAAGCCGCCGATGTCGCGTATTATGCTCTTAACTGGTCCTTCAAGAACAAGGTCCCTGTCATTATCCGCTCGACCCACCGGGTAAGCCATGCCCGTCAGTCGATCAATCTCTACAAGCCGGGAGAGCGTACGGTGACATTGAAAGAAGGCGTCTGCGCGGGGCAGGGTACAAAGCTCGGCATTATTGCATCGGGCATGAGCTATTCACTCGTCCATGATGTTATCGAAGAGATCGGCGCGGCGGACGAGGTGTCGCTCTATAAAGTTCTGCGTGTGTATCCGCACTCGGAAGACCTCGCCCGATTCGTCGGATCGATGGAAAAGGTCCTCGTGGTAGAGGAAACGGACATGGTCATAGAGGCCCTGATCGGCAACAGGGAGAAGGTTATGGGCAGGGGGGACGGCACCGTGCCGTCATCGGGAGAGATAACGTACGATATCGTGCGGGACATGCTCTCCGTTATATTGCAGGGACAGGGAAAGGTAAAAGCATTCGCCCCCGACAGGAGCATCGAGACGTCCCTCGCGGATGTCCCCATCGTGCCGCGGCCGCCGAAGCTGTGTCCAGGATGTCCCCATCGTGCCGCTTTTTTTGCCATGCAGCATATCTGGCCGGATGCGATCTATCCGGGCGATATCGGATGCTATACGCTTGGGATCTCACAGGGGGCGGTTGACACATGCCTCGATATGGGGGCCGGCGTGACCTTTGCCGAGGGTTTCTACGACGCATTCTACCAGGATGGAAAGCTCGTTCCCATTCTCGCTTCTGTCGGCGACTCGACCTTTTTGCATGCCTGCCTCGCACCTCTTTATGACGCCGTAAGAAACCGCAAGAGATTTATCCTTGTTATCATGGATAATTCGACGACAGCCATGACAGGGATGCAGCCAACGCCCCAGACAGGGATAACGGTTGACGGCATTGCGACGCACAGTGTCGCTATCGAGGATATCGTATCGGGCCTTGGCGTGAAATATCTGCGTATTGTCGATCCGTACGATGTTCCTCTCGCTATAAGCACGATTAAGGATGCCTTTCATTACCTGGAGGGGGACGATATGCTCCCGGCGGTTATTATAACGAGGCGCGAATGCCTTTTGCTGGCAAAAGGGAAGGGAAAGGATACCGCGTATCCCGTCCGGTTGGTTGAGGACTGCATCGGGTGTAAAAGCTGCTTTAACACGTTTGGTTGCCCGGCGATATCTTTCGATCCTGAAGCAAAGAAGATCGGGATCGACGACAGCATCTGCACCAATTGCGGGATATGTTATTATGCCTGCCCGGTGCAGCCTGAGGGCAAGGAATTGAAAAAATTCAAACAGGGCAGGGCTTAGGTCACACTAAGGACATAAATTCCTTGTAATTGTAAAAGGGGCGGGATGTGGGTTCCGGTCAAGGGCGGGCGATTACAGTATCCATCGTCATCATCACAAAAGACACCAGGGAACTCCTGGAAGGGTGCCTTCGGTCGATCGAAAAGGACCCATCTTTAAATTCACTCGGCATCGAGACAATAATCATCGATAACGCGTCAGACGACGGTACGGATTCCATGGTCCGGCAGGGATTTCCGGATGCCATATATATCCGGAACGATGTTAACGCCGGTTTCGCGGCTGCGGTAAATCGCGCAGGACGCGCCGCCCGCGGGAAATACATCCTGCTCCTTAACTCCGACACGATTCTCATTGAAGGAGAAGCGGCTAAAATGATCGGTTGCGCGGACAACATAGACAACCTTGGCATGTTAGGCCCGCAGCTTGTCTATGATGATCTCAGCCATCAGCGTTCGACAGCCCGGATACCGCGCCTTGCGCAGGAATTCATTCCCGGCTCCCGGCGAATAAAAAGCAATTACCCGCCGGGGCATGACACTTACGATGTCGAGTCATTGATAGGGGCCGCGGTATTGATCCGAAAAACGGCGTTCGATGAGGTAAACGGTTTTGACGAGCGCTTTTTCTTCTTTCTTGAAGAAACCGACTTTTGTGTCCGGCTGCTGAGCGCCGGCCATCGGGTGGTTTTTTACCCCGCTGCCCGGGTGGTCCACCTGCAGGGAAAAACAGTTCGCAAGACCTGGGTCAAGGGGCGGATGGAGTACAATATTTCACTGAGAAAATTTATCAGGAAGCACCATGGTCCACTGTATGGCCTGATATTCGATTCCGTCAAATTTACAAAGGCGCTTCTCTTTATCGTCTATATGCCTTTCGCACTTATCGGCAAGACCTCCCGGCAG
>CAIQJW010000161.1 GCA_903872255.1 uncultured delta proteobacterium
GATCTCTGCCCGAAGGAATTCACCTTTTTTCCCGTTGATCCCGGATATTATATTTTGAATTACCAGCCCGTCATTATTGAGCGCCCTGTGCATTTTTTCAACGGCTTCGCTGGTGGCAAGCTGATAAGGAACGGAATTGAACGAGTTAAAGGCGTCGCTGTAAATGACGTCATATTTCTTTGCATTTCTGTTTAGGAATGTCCGTGCATCTTCGTGAAAGATCCTCAGCCGGGCATTATCATATAATCCGAAATATTTCCGGGCTATCCTCGTCATGCCAGGATCGATTTCCACGACATCCATGGTTGAGCCCGAAAATTTCTTCAAAAAATCCTTGGGATATGAATACCCGCAGCCCCCGATCATTAAGGCGGCATTTATACCGGGATTAAAATGCTTGGCCAGGCGAAAATATTTCGTATATTTGAAAACCAGTTCATCGTCGTTGAGGTACATCGCCGATTGCGCAGCAAAAGGGTCCGTGTAGAGAACGACCACAGGTTTTCTGTCCCTTGACTCATAATCGATCCAGACCTTGTTATAAGGGGTATCGATATCTATCACGCCACTTTTTGTAAAGATGTAATGGATGTTCCCGAGAAACATTAAACCCGAAACAAGACAGATGAGGATCATCTTTGTCCTGAAAAATACCTTCACGCTTGCTATGACCGAAAGGATGAGCAGGGCGATCGCCATAAAAAACAATATCTTTGTGGTACCGAAGAAAGGAATTATGACGAACCCGGCTGCAAAAGTACCGGCGATACTGCCGATGGTCGAGATTGCGTACAGGTTGCCGACCGTCGAAGCGGAGCTCTCGAGGCTGCTCATCCGTAATTTAACGGAAAAAGGCGATACCATCCCCAGCAATATGCTTGCGGGAGCAAATAAGAACAATGACGCCAGAAGCGCGGTATATTCCGACCGTATGTTGAACAAGGCGACAGCTTCCAAAATAACATGTTTCGTAAAGACCGTGAGCCCGATAAAAACCGCGGCGAAAAAAAGTATGCCCGAAAAAAATCGCCATTCAGCCTTTTTGTCGGCCAGTTTTCCGCCCAGATAATATCCCAGGCTGAGGCTGCCGAGAATCACTCCGATGAGGCTGCTCCAGACGTAGATCGAGGTACCGACGTACGGCGATATCAGCCTCGACCCGACAAGCTCATAGATCATTACGATTGCGCCGGAGATAAATACGATGCATTCCAATTTATATTTTTTCATTTCTCTCCCTGACTCAAAAAAAGAGTCTATCAATATTGTGGTCCCTATTTCAATCCGGATCGGCCGATCCAGTCCCGGGGAGGGTGAAGGGAATGTTCTTCATCTCCTGTATGCAAGACAACGCAGACTGAACGGGGGGCGGGACATCATATCGGCAAATATCGCGGTATTCCGGTACAATATGCGCGTCATCCCCGACGCCGCGCATATTGAGATATGGACCGGGATTTTATATTGACCGCCCGGCGGGGTTGATTGTAATATCAGAACATGAGTAAATCCAAACTTTCTGGAGGTAATAATGACTGCCATTGAATATCTCAAAGTCAATCCGGTGTTTCATATCGCAACCGTAGACGGGACTAAGGCCCGGGTACGTCCGTTCGGGTTCAGCATGACGAGGAACGGAGCAATATATCTCTGCACGAATAAAACGAAGGAAGTATATAAGCAGCTGGCCGGCAATCCCGAGATCGAGATCTCGGATATGGGAAGCGATGGGACGTGGCTGAGGATTCGAGGCCGGATCGCATTTGACGAATCGCGGGATGCCAGTGTCCAGGCATTCGCGGAGTCTGCGAATCTGCTCAAGATTTATCCAAAGGGTGCGGATGACGAAACGTTCGTAACATTTTATTTTACAGAAGCCGTAGCGACGCTCTTTTCATTTACGGCAGCTCCGAAGACCATACCTCTCGTGTAAAACGGGATGTTGAAATTGAACCATGTCGGGCATACCCTCATCTAAAGCCGGTATGCCCGTTTTTGCCGCGGTCCCCCGGTGCCCTGCATGGTTGCCGGCCCTGGGCACTATGGTAATAATACCCACGATATTCCCATAATAAATCGATGTCGGACATTTCCATTTTCCATGATAACATGATTTTCAGTTGTAAAGGGGGATCGGGGGGGGGTTGTTCCAGACGTTGATGGTACGTGCGCATGTTCTCAAGGATCTCCCGCATATTCGGTTAAAGGGGAATTTCAAACATGATAAAATGTTCGGTTTGCGGAAGCGAGGTCCGGGTAATTCCTTTTGGCTCGTCATTTATTGCTGTATGTTGCGGCAGGATAATTTACAGGGGTTACAAGCTGCCTGAAACCGAAATGAATGCGGCGGACACCAATGAATTCCCCGAAACGGTTATTTTTTTCGATGAAAAATGAAGTCTCACGTGAACAGAAACGGAAAATAAACCCATCACAGAACAAGAAACAGGCCCATGACCTTGAGTAACGCGTCAATTTACCCAAATCTAACACTCCGTTTGAACCTCCCCTTATTTTGATTTGTTTCCGCTCTTTTCACTAAGGATGAATATTCTGGAAAATAATGCACGGCTCCTCTTGAGGTAACCCGGGGAAAATGCGATAAAACTAATATAAACCAACCATTTTTCAATGAGAGAGGTGGCAACACGGGCCCGGGTGCAGACAGCAGTTGATACGAGAGGTTCAGCCTGACGCAATCCCGAAAAAAGAAGCTTTAGCTGATGCAAAAGGCTGCCATGATCAGGCAATCGGGCATAAAAAGGGCCAAAAAGCATGCGATCAGGACAAGGGGGAACTTAAGATGGACATTCGCGACAGGACCTTGTTTCGGGAACAATGTTATCTATGCGGCACATGGGTCGATTCCGATAATGGAAGCACCACTCTAATCGCCAACCCGGCCACCGGCGAGCCTTTAGGCCGGGTTCCAGACATGGGGCGCGAAGAGACGCGGCGCGCCATTTCTGCGGCCCAGGCGGCTTCTCCCGGTTGGCGGGCGCTTGTGCCGCAGGCACGGGCACTCATCTTGCGGCGCTGGTTCAACCTTATTGTTGAGAGCCAGGAAGACCTGGCCGTAATCCTTACCATGGAGCAGGGCAAACCTCTGGCCGAGGCCCGGGGGGAGATCATATATGCCGCAAGCTTTCTGGAATGGTTCGCAGAAGAGGGAAAGCGGGTGTACGGGGATATTATCCCGCCGCACCAGCCTGACAAGCGGATATTGGTGCTGAAAGAACCCGTTGGCGTGTGTGCGGCGATCACGCCCTGGAATTTTCCCGCGGCAATGATCACACGCAAGGTTGGAGCCGCCCTGGCGGCCGGCTGCACGATGGTCGTCAAACCTGCCCGCCAAACTCCATTTTCGGCGCTTGCACTTGCAGTATTGTCTGAACGTGCAGGCCTGCCGGCAGGGGTTCTTAACATTATGACCGGCCCCGCACAGACGATTGGCGACGAGATCCTTGACAACCCGCTCGTACGCAAGCTCAGTTTCACGGGATCCACGGCGACGGGGAAATACCTGATGCAGCGTTCGGCCGGCACACTCAAGCGTTTATCGCTGGAATTGGGCGGAAACGCACCGTTTATCGTTTTTGAAGATGCCGATCTCGAAGCGGCAGTAGCCGGGGCTATGCTTTCAAAATACCGTAATAGCGGTCAGACCTGCGTTTGTGCCAACCGCTTTCTGATACAGGACAGCATCTATGATGAGTTCACCGCCCGACTGACGGACGCGGTCCGCTCGCAAATGGTCGTCGGCAGCGGCCTCGAACCGGGTGTCACGCAAGGCCCGCTGATCGATGAAGCGGCCGTCGTGAAAATCGAGCGCCAGATCGAAGATGCTGTCGTTAAAGGAGCTAAAATATTGACGGGAGGAAAGCGCCATGCGCTGGGCGGCACCTTTTATGAGCCGACCGTGCTTATTGACGCCACCCCGGAAATGCTTTGCGCCCGCGAGGAGACATTCGGGCCCTTAGCGCCCATCTTCCGGTTCCGGGACGATGAAGAAGCCGCGGCGCTGGCCAATGCAACAGAATTTGGATTGGCAGCGTATTTTTACAGCCGTGACCTGCGCCGGGTATTCACTATGGCCGAAGCACTGCAATATGGTATCGTCGGGATAAATACCGGCGTAATCTCCACCGAGGTAGCACCTTTTGGCGGCATCAAAGAATCAGGCTTCGGCCGGGAAGGTTCCAAATACGGTATTGAAGAGTATTTGAATATAAAATACATGTGCGTTGCGCTTTAAACTCATTTTTCTGCAACTATGAATTTATCCGGGAGGGAGGTCTGCGTTATGTCTGACAAATTTGATTCACTGATCATTATTTTAAACAGGATCGACAGTAAGGCAAAGGTCACTATAGATTCCCTCGGCACAGAATTAGAAAGAAGCAAGCGGACTATTCACCGGTACATAACTACCCTTGTTACGGCCGGTTTTCCGATCGAATACGACCGCGACAATAAGACGTACGGGTTCATGGACGGGTATACGCTGAAAAAGCCGCACCTGTCGGTTGAAGAAGCCCTGGCATTTTCACTTGCAAAGCAACTTCTCGGAAATCTCGGCCCCGGATTGCAGAAGAGCCTGGATACTATCGAAGAAAAAATCAGCCTTAAGAAATACCCGGAGGTCCCGCATATTATTTTTACATCCGGCATAATCCCGAGCGGAACGGAGGAATATTTCACGTCTATTCATCAGGCTATTGCCCAGCACCAAAAAATGAAGATAAGCTACAGGGCCTTTTCTGCAAAAAAAGACACGGAAAGCACGGTCAATCCCTATTATCTTTTCTTTAACGACAACCTCTGGTATTTCAGGGGATATTACGAGGCGGATAAAGCGGTGCGGACATTTGCCCTGGACAGGATAAAATCACTGTCTGTGCTGGACAGGTATTTTGTGCCGCCCATAAAGACGCCCGAAGAGGAACTGTCCGCTGCGTTCGGCGCTTTTCTCGACGGAGAACCGGTCGACGTGGTCCTGAAATTCGAAGAAAGCTATAAACCTCTCATCCTGAGAAAAACATGGCATCCGAGCCAAAATACGCGCGAATTGCCTGACGGCTCCCTTGAAGTGACATTCAGGGTCAAAGGACTGGACGGCATCCGCAACTGGGTCTATCAATGGCTGCCGCACGTTGAGGTGATCGCACCGAAGAAATTCCGGGACACATTCCTTGATCACCTTAAGGATGCCCTGAAACAGCACGGCAGGAATTGATCCCAAGAAAATGATCCGGTGTCAGGAATGGGATCGGCGCCGTTTTCTTTCTGCGTATGCCATCAATTTCCCCAATCGTTTGGATAAACCAGGAGATTGAGGTTCTCTGCCATGCGGACCAATTCCCAATAGGGCGGCCTGTAGCCATTTTTTTCCTCAAAAAGGGCTGCCGAGGAAAGGACCTGCTGCTTAAGCCGCTTGTGTTTCTTTTCCAGTTCCATGGCCTTGACGGCAACACCGGCGCTCATACCCTCGGGAACGGGCCCGACCCCTCCGAACCCGTTAATGATAACACTGTATGCTTTTGCCAGGCCGCCAGGGACAAGGAGGTAAAACGGCTCCGTGAAGCGGTCCCCTTTGTTGGCCCCCTCAAGCATGCCATCAATGACGGCATCGTCAACGTGGGCCTGCCAGAGAGTTTCGCTATCCCGCCCTTCGGCTACTACCGAGAGCTGGGGATCATATTCCAGGTCGGCGGGGGCCTGGGTAACAAAGTAACGGACACCAAAGTCTCCGAGCCAGTTCACCACCCCCGGCGAAGACATCGTCGTCGTAATACTCCAGAGGTTTATTTGAGCGGCGGCATAAGCGTGATATGCAACCTCTGAACAGAATTGTTTGGAAGGATCTTTGAAGTCCATGGCAAAATCGTAGGGTATATGCCTTTTTCGAGCTTCCTCGTATGCGGCTTTTGCGGCCCGGTGCGGGAGCATCGGGTCCTTTTGCATGAGCGGGTGATCGGCCCTGACCCTCAGTACCATGATGCGGAGCTTTACATCGTTCACGTATTGATCCGGGGTCGATATAACTACACCCCGTTCGATGTGTGCCTCGATAATGCTCGGTTTATTGGTGGCCTCATCGACGTATAAGAGCGCGATATGCGAGAAATTTCCCGGGTAGTCGTTGCCTCGGGCAATAAGGGCGGATGTTGGCGCACCGCCCCGCGATACGAGAATGTCACCACTGTGGAGATCAAACCCGGCATGCCGGACGGACGGTGTTTGCGACTTCTCTGCGGCACCGGACAGGATTTTCGGAAGGGAACCCTTCGGCGCCTGCAGCATCACTTCCTCAAGGGCGATCCTGCTGCCATAGAGGATCCGGTAAAGGCGGTCCCGAACCTGCCGGTCGTTGACGTCCCACGTGATGGATTGCCTTTTGAGCGTATTCCTCATGGATGCGACGAGCCTCGCATATTCTAAAATACGCTCGGGGCAGGCCGCCATCAGCGGGCCAAGGCCGAACAGATTTGCCTCAACGGCATCGAAGATCTTGTCGGTGGGCTCGAATTGTGAAAGCGCCATAAGGGCGAGTTGCCGGCTCCCCTCTTGAAGACGTTGTTCTATCTCGGCAGCGGCACCCGGACATCCGGCGGCCCGCACCTCCCGAAACCTTGTTTCCAGAGCCTTCCACACCTCATTCTGGTTCCAGGCAAAGGGCGTTGCGCCCGCACCGGCCTTTTGCGCCGTATCCCCGGCAGCTATCGACAATGCGCCGAACAACAGTACAAGGACTAAAAAAGCGATCAGGGTTTTTCTGTATCGAGCAACTATGCTATTCTCCTCGCGTGTTTTTTAAGTGCGGGGGCCCGTTATCAGAACCCGGTCATCTAAAAGGTATCCCGATAAAGACCACTTACGCAATAAGAAATATCACATGCTTTTCGATCGCCGCCACGGCCAAGAAGGTAGAAAAGAGATACACCGCGGAAAACCTCTTTAAGGATCCGACGCCAGGCAGTGGTGATGTCGTGACCCGGGTAGCACTGATGGGCGCCCCGAAGAGCGATGCCGTAAAAATAACGCCGGCGGTTGCGCTCTGCGATGCAAAACCGCACACGGGCCGCATCCTTTACCATGTTGCTCTGTTTTTCGAGTAAGTCAAAGAATTTAGATACTTTAGGGAAGAATCTTGGGCTCATAACGAGTCATCCTTACGATTTTTCAGCTCAATACATCAGGCGCGCGATTTCAGGTCCGGGATACGTAATATTTCAGCTTTGCTTGAGGTATCAATCAATATAATTTTTTGGTAGTTCTTAATATCATGTTATTCTTGACCATTTTTTTGACGAATACTACAATGTCATCAATCAAACATGTCTCTTATGTAAACTTGGCATATCCTGCCTTGCAGATTGAATTACACTATTTCCGGAGGTGTTACGATGAAAAACTCGTTTTATTGGGAAAGAATTCACCGCGTGGTCCGATATATTTTCATTACTCTCCTGGTATTAACCTTTTTTGCTTTCCCGGCCATAAGGCCCGTCCATGCCGACCCGTTGCTCGACGAGATCGTCGAGTTCTCCGGAGAAATATTCGGGGCCGAGCACAATATGCCTGCCCTCATCATCGCCGTCGTACACAAGGGAGAAACCTCTATCCGCGGTTTCGGTGAACGGGCCGGCAAGGACAGCAAGCCCCCGGACGGCAGCACAATTTTGAGGATAGGTTCCATTACCAAGGCATTTGACGGCGAGGTCCTCGCTCATCTTGCCGCCAGAAATATTGTGCAGCTTACCGACCCTATTACAAAGGCCTGGCCGGAGCTTGCGGTACATGCGAAGGCCAATGTCGGCCAGATCCGCTTCGTCGACCTCGTGACCCATTCCGCAGGCCTGCCGCGTGAACTCCCCCCCGACGTGCAATCGAAAGAACCGTTGACAATTGAATCATACGCCGGCTGGTTCAAAGACCATAAACTTCTTTTCGAGCCGGGAAGATCGGTCCACTACTCGAACGTCGGGTTCGATCTGCTCGCCGTCGGGTTGTCCAGGGCAGCAAATAAATCTTTTGCCGCCCTTCTGCAGCAATACGTCACCGGCCCCCTGAACATGAAAGATACCGTGTTTGTCCTTTCTCCGGAGCAAAAACAAAGACTGATGCGAGGCCATGATTTTGGCGGGGCGCCCATACCTGACACGCCCCCCGCTCCTGTAAATTACGGAGCAGGGGCCCTCTACTCAACACCGAACGATCTCGTGAAATGGATGCGGTGGCACCTCGACCGCTTCGGCCGGAAAGACGCCGAAGCACGGCTGCTCAGCCACGCACTTTTCCTTCCCCATGACGGGCTTGCGATCGTGTCGGGGTTCGACGAATCGGGACCTATGGATGCCCTGGGGCTAGGCTGGGTTGCCATGATGCCGAACGGCAGCCGACCGTTCATTCTCCAAAAGAGCGGCGCACTGCAGGGAACGATCAGTTATATCGCCTTTTCGCCCGCGCGCGACGTAGCGGTCTTCATCGCCATCAATAAATTCGACTTCGGCGCCGCGGCAGCAATGATCAAGTTAGCCAATGGCCTGGTAACAACATTGGCCCAGCGTTAAGCTTAGGGGCAAGGCTTCGCGGCTCAATGACATGAGATATATTCCTGCCGGTGACAGGACGGTGTCATTTCGACCTGCTATAATTCTTCTATAAAGGAGGTTCTCATGCCCCGATATACATTTAGGTTGAGCGACCTTGAATACCGGACGGTTGACGGATCCGACCTTGTAAATGCCCTGGAGCAAGCCGGGATTTCCAGAGACGAGCCGTATGAACTTACAGAAGAGAACGATCCTTATAAGATATTTTTCCTTGCGTCTATTCTGGACGAGCCGTTCGACTCGTAGCCGGGGATATCGTGAAAAAGTTTGCGCTTCAAATCCTGATAATAATGTGATTACCGGCTCCGCAGTCGGCTCGGCAGCTTAAGACACCAAAAAGGTCTACGATAAAGACTGGAAACGTACGGGAACGGTAAAGGATTCGGATAGATAGTCCTGCCGCCACAATGAAACCCTAATTTTAGTCATCCTGATATAGATTATTTTCTTGTTTATATTCCCTGATAATTTCAAGGAATATCTCCCCGTATTTTTCAAGTTTTGTCTGTCCTACACCTATTATATTTCTCATTTCTTTTAA
This sequence comes from uncultured delta proteobacterium, assembly GCA_903872255.1. Classification (GTDB taxonomy): domain Bacteria; phylum Desulfobacterota; class Syntrophorhabdia; order Syntrophorhabdales; family Syntrophorhabdaceae; genus Delta-02. The sequence goes on from CAIQJW010000161.1 coordinate 9,157, forward strand.
TGAATCCGGCAAAAATGTTGCAAACTCGGCAAGGGTGCTGTTATGGAAGATAACATAGGCGGGCAATGATTGCTTCCGGGCCAACTCATATCTGGTTGTCTTGAGCCTTTCGAACAATTCCGCATGATACACGCCCGGGCCGGATGATTGGCCCAAAACACCCGACCGGCCGATCGGTGTTTTCTTGGAATCGCGGCGCTTGGCGTTAACAACCCGCTCTTTCCTCAAGAGAAACTTTTCTTTGCCGGTAAGTACTGGTCTGCACTGCGAAGTTAATCGCAAACCGCCCTTATTTGCCATGTCAACTTTTAAAAACCTGGCGGCGACCAGTTGTCTGAACACGGACCTCCATTCAAGTGCCGACAATTCTTTCCCTATCCCGTAAACCGAGAGTTGGTCGTGCCCAAAGTTCCGTATTCTTTCGATGGATTTACCCAGCAGAACATCGATCAAGTAATTCATCCCGAACATCTGGCCTGTTCTAAATGCGCACGATAACGCTTTTTGGGCAATCAGGGTCCCATCGATCGTTTCAATACCATTGATGCATATATCGCAATTTCCACACGGTGTTTCAAGCTTCTCACCGAAATAACCCAGTAAAACCTGCCGCCTGCAATGCCCCGATTCACAGTAGCCGAGCATGGCATCCATTTTCCTGTATTGTATTCTTTTAAATTCTTCTTCGCCCTCGGAGGTATCGATCATCTGCTGCAATACGGCAACATCCTGCAAGCCATATATCATAAAGGCCTCTGCGGGTTCTCCATCGCGCCCCGCGCGTCCGGTTTCCTGGTAGTAGTTCTCAAGCGTTTTCGGAAGATTGAGGTGCGCTATATACCGGATGTCGGGCTTGTTTATCCCCATCCCGAAGGCAATTGTGGCAACGATAACTATTCCATCACCCTGAAGAAATATATTTTGATGCTTCAACCGTGTATTTCTGTCAAGGCCTGCGTGATACGAATAGGCCGGGATTTCATTTTTCCGCAAAAATTCAGCGATCTCGTCCGTTTTATTGCGTGTCGTGCAATAGACAATACCGGGTTCCCCCGGGTGCCGGTCGCGGATGAGGCTCAACAATTGCGATTTTTCATTATTCTTTGCCTCAACCGTGTATGAAATATTCGGGCGGTCCAAACCTGATAAAAAATACCGGGCATTTTCCAGCTGCAGTTTCTCAATAATATCCTTTCTCGTAAATTCATCCGCGGTAGCTGTCAGTGCTATTCGAGGAATATCCGGAAACATCTCTGACAGGATGCCGAGCCGCAGATATTCCGGCCTGAAATCATGGCCCCATTGCGATACGCAGTGGGCTTCGTCGATGGCAAAAAGAGATATTTTTATTGTCTTGAGGAAAGCCAAAAAACCGTCCGTCATAAGCCGCTCGGGCGCAACGTACAGGAGGTCGAGGTCTCCACTTATCGCCGATCGCTCTATTCCAAGTGCATCCCCGGGGAGCGACATAGAATTGAGAAAAGCAGCTTTTATCCCCAACTGCCGGACGCTGTCAACCTGGTCCTGCATAAGTGCGATCAGGGGCGATATTACGAGGCATGTCCCGGGTAATAAAATAGCCGGGATCTGATAGCAAAGTGATTTGCCGCTGCCCGTGTGCATAACCGTAAAAATATCGTTGCCGGTAATTATGCTATTGATTATTTCTTCTTGATAGGGCCTAAAGTTGTCATACCCGAAATATTTTTTTAAGACATCGTGTGGCGTAAGAAGGTCGGTTATATCCATGTATCTCCATTCAGTCGCTGGGAAATTTTATACATTGATTTACCATAAAACCTGCACGTTGGTAAATTTGCATATTGTGCACTAAAAGCCCTTGGATTTTGAACCATGCATGTACCGATAAAAATTGGGTCCCGGATGACGGACGGAAAAATGCTTGGGATGAATAGCGGGAAACTTTTAGGCACAGCGATAAAGAATACTTGACAGCAAACCATATACCGTGATGATGTAAATGCGTGGTTAAGGATTATTTGCACTATCATTGATGAACTATGACCTCAAAAGATACCGTTTATCCAAGACTATCGGCTCTCTTTGTTGGCGCACACCCGGATGATATAGAAATTGGCTCTGCCGGTACAATAGCAAAGCTTGTTCAGATAGGGTGGGATGTGCATTGTTGTGTCCTGACATCTGAGCAAGATACAAAGATAGCGCAGACAAGGGAAAACGAAGCAAGGGAAGCAGGGC
>CAIQJW010000162.1 GCA_903872255.1 uncultured delta proteobacterium
CAGCGCTACCTGTACTACTGCACCCTCGTAGACTGGTACTTCTCAGGCTGCCCCGACAACTACGGACTGCGCTATTGACTCCCCAGCTTCGCGAAATAGAACATTAATCTTGTCAGCTATCTCACTAAGTGATATACTTAGCCAGTGAGGATATTTAAGAACAAATGGTTTCAACACTGGTGCCGCAAGGAGGGGGTCTCCGATGCTCTCCTTTTGAAAGCGGCCAGGGATATCCTTGAAGGCAAGGTTGAAGCTGATCTGGGCGGCGGGCTTTTCAAGAAGCGGCTGGCCAGGCCAGGGAGCGGAAAGAGCGGAGCATACCGGATTGTTGTCGGGTACAAAAATCCGAACTCGGAAAGGATCATTTTCTTGTATGCCTTTGCCAAGAACAAAAAAGCCAACCTTTCTACTGACGAGGAAGCGGTCCTGAGTACCGTTGCCGGGTCTTTCATTAAGGCAACTGACGCCCAGGTCGATGAGCTTCTGAAGAAAGGAAGTATATTGGAGGTAGAATATGAGTGAGATACTTGATATAGCCAACGAAATGGCACGCGATCTGTTCGAGGTTGGGGCCATGGACGAGATCACCCTGCGCGAGATAGAAGCGTTAAGCCTGCCGAAAAAACGTCCCTTCGGTCCCAATGACATCCGTCGTCTCCGGAAGGTCAACCATGTCAGTCAGGCCGTCTTCGCGGCCTTGCTCGGAGTCGGTAAATCGACGGTGCAACAGTGGGAACAAGGATTGAAGAAGCCAAGCGGACCCGCCCAGCGCTTGCTCGACATCATCGATCGCAAAGGACTGGCAACCCTGGCCTGATCCGTTCCACGTCCTATGTTCTGAACCGTAGGTCATAAAACGTAAGCCATGGTATAAAGGGTTTTTAACGCAGAACGCAGAACGTAGAACGCAGAACGAATTTCCGTACAATCCTTGAACGCCCCCGAAGAAGTATGGTATAACAGTTGTCACCTGGAGAGATGTCCGAGCGGCTGAAGGAGCACGACTGGAAATCGTGTGTACGTTAACGCGTACCGAGGGTTCAAATCCCTCTCTCTCCGCCAGTAAAACCAATTCGAACCCTTGTGCTTCTCATTGAGGAGTGCAAGGGTTTTTATTTTTGTATGAGCAAGGAGTGAGGCTTGAATTCAGATAATTCCTTGCCCCTTTTGCCGGAGGTTTGTTTGAAAGGAAACGAAGGAAACAACGTCCCTGATATCTTTCATCGGGAACGATTCACAGATCCATCGGTTCCAGCAGAAGCTTAATTCCTGCCAGCACTTCATCCGTTCTGTCCCTGGACAGAGAGCCTATCTTTTCTGCCAGGTCCGATTTATCCACGGTTATCAGTTGAGTGATGTTGACGACGCTTTCCTTCGGAAGGTTCCCTTCACCCTTGCTAAGCAGTACGTTGCCCGGCGCCCCGGCCCTCTTCAGGTTGGATGTCACCACGCAAAGCACCACCGTGTTCAACCGGCTCTCGTTAAAGACGTTGTTTTGAACGACCACGTACGGGTGGCGGTATCCGGGCGCGGAGCCGGCCGGGTCCCCGAGGTCGACCCAGAAGATATCTCCCTGCCGTATATTCAATACGGGTCCTTTTTCATTTTTCTGACGTGATAACTTCTGGAGTGTTTCTTGAGGTCGGTTTCTTCCCCGGTGTTTTCATCTCCGTACACGTTGTTCATGTCATCGAGAAGTTTTCTGGCCCTGTGCCGTTCGATGAACGCCTCGACTGCCATTGTGAACACCCGACTGCGTGAGCAACCGTATTCCTTTGTGAGGCCTTCGACTTGATCGAATATTTCGTCCGGAACGGATATAGCCGTTTTCATACTATAAGGATACCTTGTGGTATGACAAAAGTCAATACTGATAGCAATACCGTTTAATCGTTCCCGGTATCCGCCGCCTGCAAATACCGGCCGCGTATTGTCGAAGTTTCGACAATACTCTGACCCTTTACTACGTCTTGTATATAAAAAGGAGGTATTGATGAGCAAGGAAAAGTGAGGAGAAAAGGAAGACGCCACTGGATATCATCATGGTTGATTTACATCGTCAATGGAGATTAGACGGGATATTCAATAAAACGGTTTTAAAATGTTCTAAGATATCGGGGACGCTGTTTCCCAAAGAATGATACATTACCGTACGCACCGCCATAATTGACTTAATATGACGTAAGGGTTGCAATAAGTGCAGAAGTGCAGAAGTACAACTTTAGGAGTGGACGGTTACGCTGTTTAGCTTTCCTCTGGCGATGGCCCTTACGAGCTGGCTGTCCGCGTCGATCATGCTGCTCCTAAAGTCCGTTCATCAACCTCACAATCCCTTTACGCCTTGTTCCCACTCAGCCATCATTCGCTCGCCGATCTCGCGGAATTCCGGGTGTTCCGATATGTAACCGGGTATCTCTTTTCTCGTTTCCATGACAGCTTCGGCGGTGTTGACAAATGTATCCGATACCGTTTTCACGGGCAGTGAGAGGTGTGCCACGGCGAACCGCTCGAGCACCTTGCGGGGCCACCATTTCTTCGTTCCCCCGATGGTGAGGGCGGGCACGTCTTTGCTGATGTAGGCTGTTGTGGTAACCACGTCGTAGACGGGTGCCAGTTCCACGGTGCTCCGGGGAGCGGGATACAAAACACCGAAGTTTTTCAGGTGGGCATCACCATTTCGCAACATCACCGACAATACAAGCGTCGCAAAGAACTGTTCCCTCGCGGCTCTCAGTCGGTCACCGGAGACGAAGTCGCTGATGCTCTTGGCAATCCTTTCGTAACTGCTTGAGTATTTCCGGGAAGTCCCGAGGGCCTGAAGACTGCACATGTCTTCAAAGCCGATCGGGTTGCCATCGGGAGTGATGTCGAATCGGCGCATGATGAAGAGGCCGCCGTTATCGGAGAGAAAGAACTCCGGGGTTGACAGTCCGGCCCGCTTTGCAGCCGACATACAAAAGTATTCGTTAGCGGCCAGAAAAGGATAATCGGTTCCCCAGGATTTGACGATATAACCCGATGACGTCAACGCGCCGCGATCCGAGGCGTTGAGCAGGACCTTCGGTTGGACCCCCGATATCCCTGAACGAAGGGCATGCCTGGCCACCAGTTCATTGAAAAGCTCCCTCGTATCCGGATAGGTGAGTAATTCTTCCAGGGATTCCGGTGTTTCTTCAATGTACGGTGATTCATCTGAAGGAAGTGCGAACCGGTTTCTCCCCACCTGGTTGCCGCCCGTTACGCGCAGGATGGACAGGTCATCCTCTCCCACCACCTTGGCTATGGCACGGCGGATAGCCTCGAGGAGCGCACCTTCCGGAAGGTTCATCTGGAATACGGGGTGTAGTTCACGGCTCATCCAACTAGCCAGCCTGACCGGCATGGTCAGGGAGACCTGCGTATCGGGGCTGGTATCGGGGTTGTAGGCGAACACATATTCGCCTGGCGACTCGCTGGCAAGAAGGCCCGCGCGGGCACCTCCGGTCCACACGGCAAGGGAAGGCACGTTCGGCATCAGCCGCCCTCCTTCTCGCGGAGCTCTTCAAGCGTCGGAGGCACACCTGACGGCCGGACCCGCAATTCCAACCCCAGAAATTCGAGCAGCCGGATCAGTTTCCTCACTCCGATCTCCTGAACGGTACCATTCTCGATTTGCCCGATGGTGGTCCGGCTCATACCCAGGGCCTTCGCCAGCTGTTCTTGAGAGAGCTTGCGTCTCTTGCGCGCTTGACGGATCTCTTTGCCGATAGAAAACACCATATATGCTTTATATATGATGCATTATAATTAGTCAAGGATTATATGCATTATATATAACTCTTTAATGTGTGTGTTCCGAAATAGACCGAGACTCAGGAGGATGGTAGCTGATTTACAAGGTAGCGAGGCAAGGTCTCAAGGGTTTGACCGGCAGGCCCTTCGTGATGTTTCACGGCTGATGTTCAGCACTTTCGCCATTGCCTTGCAGGACATGCCTAAAGCGTGCAATTGGTTTGCTTTGCGGGCCAATGTCTTGTATAATATTTGCTGTTGATTTACCCCAATGGTTATATAAGCGGGTGTTTCGGATGCGGTTGGAATTGATCGCATCCAGGTCCGCCATTTCGATATGAATGGCCAGGCCCTGCGCAACGTGGAGGTTATGAACCCCGTCAGGTCTGGAAGGAAGCAGCGGTAATAGCTGATCCGTGTGCCGCAGGTAGCCTGGCTTTTTTAATCGAGTAATATGAACCTCCAAAGAGGCGCTGCAATTTGAGCTACACAGTTATCGCACGACGATTCAGGCCCCAGAGATTCGACGATCTCGTCGGGCAGCCGCACATCATCACGACGCTTAAAAATTCCATCAAAGCAGGCCGGATCGCCCACGCGTTTCTTTTCACGGGCCCTAGGGGCGTTGGAAAGACCTCGCTTGCCCGCATCTTTGCGAAGGCGGTCAACTGTATAAACGGTCCTACCGACGAGCCATGCAATGTTTGCGAGAATTGTGTCGGCATAGCAAGCGGCAACTTCGTCGATGTTATTGAGATCGATGCGGCATCGACCCGGGGTATCGATAGTATCAGGGAGCTTCGGGAAACGGTGCGCTACCTCCCCATGAAGGCGAAGTACAAGGTGTATATCCTTGATGAGGCGCACCAGTTGACACCCGATGGACGTAGCGCGTTCCTGAAAACCTTAGAGGAGCCGCCGGGACACAATATTTTCATCCTCGCTACGACCGAGGCCGAAAAGATCCCTTACACGATCATGTCCCGCTGCCAGCGGTTCGATTTCAGGCGCATTACCGAGCGCGAGATCACGGCTCAGCTTGAAGCCGTCTGCACAAAGGACGGCATCACGTTCGATGCGGGGGCTTTCCACTATGTCGCTATCGAGGCCGACGGTTCGATGCGGGATGCACAATCTATCCTGGAGCAGATCATTGCATACAGTGGAAAGCACATATCCGAAAGCGACGTAATAAACATCATAGGGATCGTCGAGAAGAACGTCATATCGCGGATCGTGAGGTCGATCATTGAGAAAAACCTTATAGAAGGTCTGTCCGCCATTGAATCAACCTTGAGCGAGGGATACGATGTCGGCCAGATATACAGGGGTCTCGTGTCGTACCTCAGGAACATGATGATCGTCAAAGCCTGTAATGGCGTGCCCGATTTTATCTCGATGGGGGAAGCGGAAGGGGAGGATCTCAAGAAGCTTCTCAGCGAAATCGAGTATTTCGAGATACAGAACATGCTTTATTATATGCTGCGCAGTGAAGACCTTATGCGCGGCTTTTTCCCGAGAATAGCACTGGAGACCCTTTACATCAACCTCTATAACCTGTCGCAGCTAAGGGATGTTGACGCGGTGATCGCCGAACTCGACCGGGCCGAACCGGGCCCGTCCCGCCCGGCAACGGCACGTCCGGCCCAGAATGCCTTAAGGGATGAAGCTCCCCCGAGACCGGCATTTACACCTAAACCTGATGAAGGGATACGGGAAATTCCCAACACGGGCGAGATTGCCGGCGGTGAACGTCAGGCTGAAGATACCCACGGGTTTGTCGAATTCCTCAAAAAGAAAAAACCTTTTCTCGGAAGCATGTTTGATTCGTGCGAGTGTATGCTGGAGGGAGAAGAATTCGTCGTCCTCATCGACAAGAAGTATGGTAATTTTATAAAGAACGAATATGACGAGATAAAGGACCTGGCAAATCAATTTTTCGGCAGGGCCATGAAGGTTGAATTCAGGGATGCCTCGGACAAAAAGAGGAATATCCTGGACGAATATGTAAAGGAAGCAGAATCTCTCTTCAATCTCTAAGAGGAGGAAGTATGGCAAAAGGATTTAATCAGATAATGCAGCAGGCAAAGAAGATGCAGGACCGCCTTGTGAAACTTCAGGAAGAGATGGGCGATAAGACCGTCGAGGCCCAGTCCGGCGGCGGAATGGTCAATTGCGTTGTCAACGGCAGGCAGGAGATAATGTCGCTTAAGATATCGCCCGAAGTGCTTGAAGAGAAGGACAACGAGCTTCTCGAGGATCTTATCGTAGCGGCAATAAATGAAGGGCTCAATCGTTCCCGCGAGATGGTCCAGGAGGAGATGTCGAAAGTCACGGGCGGCATGCAGATGCCGTTCGGTATGTAAACACCGTGTTTTACCCGGAACCAATTGAACGTCTCATTGATAACCTGACAAGGCTCCCCGGCATCGGGAGGAAGACGGCGGCGAGGCTCGCTTTTTACCTTCTGAACGCTCGTGAGGGGTATATAACGGACCTTGCGCACAGCCTTATCGATATCAAGGAAAAAATACATCTGTGCAGCGTATGCTTCAATATAACCGATACCGATCCCTGTGTTATCTGCAGGGACGAGAGGCGCGACAAGACCTCTGTGTGCGTTGTTGAGGAATCATCCCACATGATGGTTATCGAATCGTCAAATCCCGGGCAATTCCGCTATCATATCCTTCATGGCGTCATAAACCCCCTCGAGGGCATAGGTCCCGATGACATCAGGATCAATGAACTGAGCGACAGGATAGTGCGCGAAGGCATAACCGAGGTTATCGTGGCTACCAATCCCAACATAGAGGGCAACACCACCGCCCACTATATTGCAGAAATTCTCAAACCGCACGATGTCAGGATCACCCGCATAGCCTCCGGCATACCCGTCGGCGGCGACATCGTCTACATAGACCCCCTCACCATAAAGAGTTCGCTGGATAATAGAAAAAAGTTATGAAAGGCCGTAAATCGTAAATCGTCAGGCGTAAATCGTAAAAAATACTTTAGCCCAAAAGTGGCCGAGTTGTTTCTGTTTTTTGCTGTTTTACTCTTCACGATTTACGTCTTACGATTTACGCATTCTTTATTGAAATCACCCGGATAATGTTGTTAACTATTCCGCTGCAGATATTGACAGGAGGATCTAAAACATGAACAGCGCGAACACAGAAAACAAGAAGCTTCTCAAATGGGTCGACGAGATAGCGCGCATGTGCAAACCTGACAGCGTTTACTGGTGCGACGGTTCCAAAGAAGAGTATGACCGCCTCATGGCAGGTATGGTGGAAGTCGGTTCCGCCACGCCGCTTAAGAAGCGGCCGAACAGTTTTCTCTTCCGTTCACAGCCGTCGGACGTGGCGCGTGTAGAGGACCGCACGTATATCTCGACGGGCGATCGCGAGGAAGCCGGCCCGACGAACAACTGGGTCGAACCGGAGGAATTGAAGGAACTCATGCGCGGTCTTTATGACGGGTGCATGAAGGGCAGGACCATGTACGTCATCCCGTTTTCCATGGGGCCGATCGGGTCCCCGATCGCGAAGATCGGCATAGAGATCACGGACAGCCCGTATGTTGTCTGCAATATGCACATAATGACACGGGTCGGCACAAAGGTCATTGAACAGCTTGGGGTCGACGGCGAGTTTATCCCGTGTCTCCATTCGCTGGGCGCACCTCTGGCACCGGGTGAAAAAGATGTATCCTGGCCGTGCGCACCGATGGAAAAGAAATATATCAGCCATTTCCCCGCCGAAAACCTTATATGGTCGTATGGTTCCGGTTACGGCGGAAATGCGCTTCTCGGCAAGAAGTGCCTCGCGCTGAGGATCGCCTCAGCAATGGCGCGCCGCGAGGGCTGGATGGCCGAGCACATGCTTATCCTGCGGCTGACGAACCCCGAAGGAAGGCAGTACCACATCGCCGCCGCATTCCCGTCGGCATCGGGAAAGACCAACCTAGCCATGATATATCCTACGGTCCCCGGCTGGAAGGCTGAGTGTATAGGCGACGATATATCGTGGATGAAGATAGGGCCGGATGGAAGATTGTACGCTATCAACCCGGAATCGGGATTTTTTGGAGTGGCCCCCGGGACTTCCTATTCATCCAACCCCGCAGCTATGGACACTATCAAGGAAAACTGCATATTTACCAACTGTGGACTCACCGATGACAGCGATGTTTGGTGGGAAGCCATGACGAAAGAGCCTCCGGCGCATACTATCGACTGGCGCGGACAGGATTGGGCCCCGGATTCGAAAGAACCGACCGCCCACGCCAACGCGCGCTTTACCGCGCCGGCCCGTCAGTGCCCGATCGTAAGCCCCGACTGGGAGAAACCGGAAGGAGTGCCCATAGATATTTTCATATTCGGCGGCCGCCGGGCATCCGTAGTCCCGCTCGTCCATGAGGCATTTAACTGGGAGCATGGCGTTTTCATGGGTGCAACCGCGTCGTCTGAAACAACCGCCGCGAACATCGGGGCAATCGGAAATGTCAGGCGTGACCCTTTTGCCATGAAGCCTTTCTGCGGATATCATATGGCAGACTATTTCGATCACTGGCTTACGATGGGCAAGCGCTTGGGCGACAAAGCCCCCCGGATCTTCTATGCGAACTGGTTCCGGAAGACCGAGGATGGCAGATGGCTCTGGCCTGGTTTCGGCGAGAACAGCCGGGTCCTGAAATGGATGTGCGAGCGCGTTGACGGTAAGGCGGGCGCACAGAAAACAGCGATAGGGTATATGCCTGTCGTTGAAGACCTTGATCTGGCAGGCCTTGACGTGCCTGCCGATGACGTAAAAGAATTGCTGCGTGTCGATGTCGCCGGGTGGAAAGAAGAAGTGAAGGATATGCAGGAACATTTCGCGCAGTTTGGAAACCGGCTGCCGGAGGCGCTAGCGGCCGAGTTGAGGGATCTCATCAAGAGACTCGAAGGTTAGCCGGCAGAAGCGGACCATCTATCCCGCACCGGTTGGAACCATTATGGTAGCGATCCGGCAAAAAGGGACTCTGGATGACAATGGCCGGAGTCCCTTTTTTTGCCGGTCAAGCCCCCAGGGACAAGATCATTCAGCAGATCATTGACGGGGCGCAGAACAAGGGATATATCAAGGAATAAAATGACAGAAAAATTGAGTTCCCTGAAAATTCTCGATATGGTGGAACATGGCAGCATGACGGACCTTGCTGCGATCATTTCCGCCGGGACCGACGTAAACGCCGGTGACGATACCGGTTGGACGGCACTTATGATGGCATCCCAGGCGGGCCGGTCTGACATGGTCCGTGCCCTCATTTCCGCCGGCGCGGACGTCAACGCTGCCGATGATCTCGGCGTGACCGTGCTCATGGCGGCATCTTCGGGTGGTTTCGGGGATATAGTAAACGCGCTCATAACGTCAGGGGCCGACATCGATGCAGGGGATTTAAGGGGCACGACAGCCCTGATGTGGGCATCAACAGAAGGCTGCACTGATGTGGTGCGCATCCTCATCGATGCCGGTGCGGATGTCAATGTGCGGGGGATAAGCGGTTACACGGCCCTTATGGACGCATCAGGCAAAGGCCATACGGATGTCGTACGCATGCTGGTCGAGACATTTGCCGATGTGGACGCGTACGATAAGAACCATTTGACGGCCCTCATGCTCGCTGCAATGATGGGCCATACGGATGTCGTGAAGGTCCTCATCGATGCCGGGGCCGATGTCAACATGAAGGGTGACGGGGGCTACACGGCCCTCATGGATGCCCTGGGCCGGGGCCGCAGCGATATAGCAGACCTTCTCAAGGAGGCGGGGGCACGGTAATATGGCGTGCTCATTGCCTTGCACTAATACGGGTCACGCAGTGAAATAATTCCGCGCAGCTTCTATGTCGCTCAATCTTTCTATCTTTTCAACGGCGATATTGTTCGATTCTAATATGAACTCCGGACTCTCTGCCGAGAATTCCTTCCTGAGAAGAATACCGTTGATCCCTTTCTTCGCAAGCATGACTGCGGTCCGGATCCCGGCATCATTCTTTGCGTCATAAAAGGGGTTCTGGACGGACGATTCGCATGTGATCTTTTTCAGAGACCTGTCGATCTCAAAAATTCCGAACGCCGCCGCATTTTGGAGGCCGCTAGATATTGTCCGGCCGTCCGTGGA
>CAIQJW010000163.1 GCA_903872255.1 uncultured delta proteobacterium
AGCATGTATGCAAATAAGGTGGAGGTCACTGCTGCGCAGAAATGGAAGCTCCTGAAAAGGTCAAGTTCGAGAAGTGGCTCCGCACATTTTGCCTCCCGTACGAAGAATATAGCCAGAAGCACAACGGAAGCCCCGAAAGCCCCGATGATCCGCATTGAGGTCCATCCTAAGTCCCAGCCGGTGCTCAGGGCATATATGAAGAACGCCAGGCCCCCAAAACTCAACGCAGCGCCCAGGATATCGAAACCTGCTTTCCGTAGCTTCTTTAAACGGGCCGTGCTCTCATCGGGTATGTACTTGTTTACCGCGTACATGGCAAATATCCCGAAAGGAATATTGACGAAGAATACCCATCGCCACGATAAAAGGCCGGTGATGAATCCGCCGGCAGGCGCCCCGATCGCAATTCCCAGGGCGGCCCCTGTGGACGCGATCCCGAAGGCCCAGCCGGTTTTCTCGGGCGGGAGAAACTTTGGTATCATGGCGAAGGCGATTGCCAGGATCATCGCGCACCCGATGCCCTGCACGAACCGGGACATTATCAGCATTCCGAGAGAGATGGATGCGCCGCACAAAAGTGAGCCTAGAGTGAAGAGCAGGTACCCGAAGAAGAATACCCGTCTTAATCCAAAACGGTCGCCCAGCTTGCCGAAAAGAAGAAGAGTACTCGTCGATACCAGGAGGTATACGAGGATAACCCATGAGACTTCCGCGGATGTCACATTAAAACGTTCGGCGATCGTGGGAAGCGAGATGTTGACAATGTAGCTGTCAAGCTTCGACATGAATGCGCCGAAAGCAACTGTTATGACGATCCAGCGGAAAACGAGCGGCGCCGGTTGGGAAGGCATACGAAGTCATTTTAATTGAGCGGGCGCCGATTTTCAATATATTTCCCCCGGAAGCGGCGCTGGTACTTGCACGCGAAGCATGGTAGCATGTATGCAATAGAGTAGTCATGACAGACCCTGAAAAGTTGACCGAAAAGTATTTTCACTGCATGGGGGAGCGCCTTATCGATGAAGGCGATCTCGAAGAAGGGATCATATTTTTTCAAAAGGCCATCGATGTCGGCGACACGCCGTATGCCTGGTATGGGCTCTCACGGGCCCTCGGGATGGCCGAAGATACCGCGGGGGCTGTCGGTGCCATATCCCGCGCAATAAAGCTTGCCCCCGGCATTCCCGAGTATTATTTCGAGCGCTCCCGCCTGCTTGCCTCTCTCGGCAGGAACGACCTTGCCGATGAAGAGATGAAGAGGGCGATAGCCATAGACCCTAATTACAGGCGCATCGACAGGATCAACCGGGCGGCCGGTATCCTTAACGAGGCGTTCGATGGTGCATTCCATAAACCGTCATGCCCTGTCGCTTCCTGTCCGGCCTATTGCTGTCATTTCAAGGAAAACATGTTTCTTCATGGGGTTACGTTAGGGGCCTGGAAGCTCAAAGCGGTCCGGGAATTGTTCAGAGAAAAGGGCCTGAATGAAACAGACCTCTTGGAGAATTTTCCTGTCGCCGGTATCGAAAACGCGCAAGACCTTTTTTCACCATACGATATCGTAAAGTTTGACGGAATTGCCTCGGTGATATTTCCCCGGCGCAAAGATGCCGTGCTGGGCGCGGACCTTGCGCGCGACATACCGAAAGGGCGAGATTACCGGTCGCTCATGTGGATAGACGGCACCGCAAGGCCCTGCCGTTTGTTCGAAAATGGCCGGTGCTCCATCTACGAAGCAGGCGGTGAGCCAAGCCTCGAATCGTGTTCATCGTTCCTGTGCATGACAGGGTTCATATTTCTCGTCCTTCGGCATCTCGGGATGGTCAATGAAAAATGGCTGAGCGGGCTGTCCATTGCCCGTCTTAATGAGATCGCCGTGGAGGCGCTTATCATACTGGGTGAGGACGTGTACGGCAGCGAGGAGATGCGCTCTGCCGACCCGCCCGACGAGGACATGAAAAAAAGGCTCATAGACGAGGCAGGCAGGAAGATCTCCCTATTGTTTTGACCTGCGGCCTTTGTGGCCGTACACATGGTCTATGACGGCTTCCTGGATGCCTTTGGCACCACGGTTTGCACAATGGGCCTTGTTTTCTGGTAATCCACCGAGCGCATTAATTATATCTTCGCCCTCGATCATCATTGCATGGTCGAGGTCTTTTCCGACCGCAAGCTCCGTCATCACACTGGCACAGGCAACGCAGACGAGGCATCCCCGCGTCAGGAATTTAACGTCCGTAACGACGGTGCCTTCGACCCTGATAAATACCGTGAGATAATCTCCCCGAGAGGGATCGCCGACAAGGCCGATGCCGTCAGGGTCTTCCATGGTCCCGCAATTGCGCGGGTTCTCGAAATGGTCGGTGATTGTTTGGCTGTATTCGGTCATACCGTTTTCGTGTCCTCGTTATGATCGTGAAACGTAAATCGTAAATCGTAAAGTGTAAAAAACCAAAAAATTGACAGGTCTTTCACTTCTTACGATTTACGATTTACGTTTCACGATTTCTCCGTACTATACCACATCGAACGGAAAATTCACTTTCAATTATTCTTTGTTTTGTGATACCTAAATGAGGTCGGAACATCCGATTTTGGAGCAATAATGGAAAAGATCAGGACGCTTCGGGGCTTTCGCGACATCCTCGGCGAAGAGCTCGGGAAATTTAGGGACATCGAGGAAGCATTTAGAAAATACAGCACGCGCCTCGGTTTCCGTCAGATCGAACTTCCCATCCTCGAGAAAACAGAGCTGTTCGTGCGGACAATTGGCGATGCGACGGATATTGTCGAAAAAGAAATGTTCACATTCATCGACGCCGGCGGCGATTCGCTGTCGATGAGGCCGGAGGCGACGGCAGGGATGGTCAGGTCCTATCTGCAGGAAGGCCTTTATGCGACCGAAAGGCTGACAAAGGTCTGTACGATAGGCCCCATGTTCCGTCACGAGCGGCCCCAGAAAGGCAGGTACCGGGAATTTCACCAGATCGACGTAGAGGTGTTCGGCGTAAAAGAACCTTTGATCGATGCAGAATTGATATTCATGATCCGGATGTTTCTCGATGAACTCGATATCAGCCGGTATCATATAGAGGTCAACAGCGTGGGATGCAAGACATGCCGGGAATCTTTCCGCGGGATACTCCTGGAATTTTTTGCAACCAGGAAGAGCGAACTATGTGAAGATTGTTTAAGGAGGCTCGAAAAGAACCCCTTAAGGATCTTCGACTGTAAAAATCAGCAATGCATCCGGGTGACGGCGGATTCGCCGCTTCTCTTCAACTCGTTATGCGATGAGTGCAGGGACCATTTCGACCTCTTTCAAAAGTATGTGACCGGTTTCGGCATTAAAATTGAGGTCAATAAACGCCTGGTAAGGGGCCTCGATTACTACACCAAGACAGTTTTTGAGATCACATCCGATGATCTTGGGGCCCAGAAGGCATTTATGGCGGGTGGAAGATATGACGATCTCGTCGAAGAAATGGGAGGTCCGGCCACTGCCGGCATCGGTTTTGCCGTAGGTGTCGAAAGGCTCGCCATGCTTATGCCTCAAAAGACGGAAGAACCAGTCAGGGAGTGTTTTTTCGCCTGTATAGGCGACCGGGCACACGATTACCTGATACTGCTCCTCAAGGCATGTTCGTCTGAAGGCATACCCCTTAAGTATTCGTACGAAGCAAAGTCGCTTAAGGCACAAATGCGGTATGCGGACAATCTGAAATGCGATCTCGTCCTGATCCTTGGCGATGATGAGATAGAAAAAAACATAGTAACCTTAAGGGATATGACGGGAAAAAACCAGGAAGAGCTGCCGCTCAACATAGATCACATTATCAGTGTGCTCAAAAACCGTTTGTCCCCGTAGATCCTTAAAATGCATACCCGGAATCAGGTTACTTTTGTAATACACAATTAGCAGGATAAAGGCGATTAAACCTCCGAGAGCCGGGAAAGTAAAATTTTTGTAGCCATTTTTTTCTGCAAGTAATACAATAACTTTTACAATCAATGATATACACTATCACTTTAGATCCGATGCTTGATAGAATCGTCCGGGTGGAAGAGCTGGTTTATGACGACGTTAATTATATCGCCGAGGACAATACAAGGCCCAAAGGTAAGGGGATTGACGTTTCGCGGGTCATAAAGGAACTGGGCGGCGAGAGCATATCACTTGGTTTTGCGGGAGGATATGCCGGATTGGAGCTAACCGATCTTCTTGCCGCAGAAGGTATTGAAGCAGATTTTACCCGGATCAAGAATGAAACGCTGTCGAGTTTTACTATATTTCAGAGGAAAAAGAAGCTTCGAACCTTGCTGTACACACCACAGCCCGTTCCGGACCAGTCTGAGATCGATGCTTTTGGTGCAAAGATGGATGCAATACCTGACGGCAGTTCGGTGGTCATAAGCGGTAATATTCCATCCGGCATGAAAGACAGCTTTTTCGCAGATCTTATAATGAATCTTAAGAAACGAAGCATCAAAGTCTATTTCGATTCCGATCGCGAAGCCCTTAAACTAGGGGTTGCGGCAGGCCCCTACATGATCAAGCCGAACATATTCGAGCTTAACCGGCTCGCTGGTTCACGGGCCGCCGAGCCGGAGGAAATTAAAGAAATTGTTAAGCTATTTCAGAATAATGTCGAATATATTGTAGTGTCCCTGGGTGCTCGGGGGGCTGTGGGTTTTTCAAAGGAAGGAAATTATTATGCAAAACCGCCCGGGGTAAAAGTGCGGAACTCATCGGGAGCCGGAGATTCACTTCTGGGAGGTTTTGTTTCCGTGATGACGCGAAGCGGTACTTTTGAAGAATCCCTCAAAGTTGGGGTCGCTTGCGGAACCGCTGCAACGTATGGTGTATCGGGTACCGTCTGCAGCAAAAATGACATAAATAACATCAAGGAAGAAGTAATTATTGAAAAATTTTAATTTACATATTACCATTGTTGGTATATATGTATTCAATATATACAAAGATTAATAAAAAAGGAGGTGAAAATAGATGAAGAAACTCGTCGCATTAATGATAGCTATCGCTTTTTTTGCAGGTTTTTCACTGATCGGATGCGGTCCGACCGCAGAGCCGCCGAAGCCGGCACCACCGAAGGAAGAGGCAAAACCGACGCCGCCCCCAGCAGAGCAGAAGGCAGCACCGGCAGAGAAACCCGCAGCAGAGAAACCGGCAGCAGAGAAACCGGCACCGGAGAAAAAGTAATGCTGCATGCGAGGGTATATCCGGTGATATTGGGTATACCCTCTAATTTTTGAAGGAAGGGGTGGAACATGAAAATAAAGTCATTGTCTCTCATTTTACTCGTCGCCTTTATCGGTATTTCACTAGGTGGTTGCGGATGTTTTATGCAGCAGATGAAAGGTGAGACTCCGCCTCCCGCTGCGGAACCTGTAGTGGTTGCACCGCCGGAGCAGAAGGTTGAAGTTCCTGTAGCTGTTTCACCGCTTAGGGACATCAACTTCGATTTCGACAAGTATGCCGTCAGGGATACGGATGCCGGGATCTTGAAGGAAAACCTGGGCTGGATGAGTGCCACAGCAAACCGCGGCAAAAAGGTGAGGATCGAAGGCCATTGTGACCAAAGAGGCACAGTGGAGTACAACCTTGTCCTCGGTCAGAAGAGGGCCGACTCTGCGAAGAATTTCCTCGTGAATCTTGGCGCAGACGCAAGGCTTCTTGAAACTGTAAGCTATGGCAAAGAAAAACCGGTTGATCCGGGACGCAACGAAGCAGCTTGGGCGAAAAACAGAAGAGCACATTTTCTGGCGCTCCAGTAAAAAAGACAAGAAAAGCGAGGAGGAGGGTAGTAAATCTCATACCCTCCCTTTTCTTTTCTCCCTCGAAGAATTAGGTACTATCTCAAACATCCAGCCAGGAATAATCCGGTCCTTGGAAAACGTCCTGATTGGTCACAGTTTCAGGATCCCGCGCTATTATCTTGATCTTATTGATTTTAAAGACCCCTGCTGTCCGATCAAGGGGCAGGCGGTACCATCCTTGATGGAAGCGCAGAAGTCAGGGCACGACGACCCGCTGAACGAAGCGGAATTCTCGGTGACGCCCATTCTGATAAGACGGCATCCCGACCGTTGCGTCTTTCTCGTGAGCTCTGAATGCGCCATGTACTGCCGGTTCTGCAATCGAAGGCGTTTTGCCGGGAAGGCTTTCGACCCGGAGCCGTACATCGAAGAATCTCTTTCATATATTGAAAGCGATGCGCGTATCCGGGAGGTCATTTTATCGGGCGGCGATCCCCTTATGCTCGACCCGGACAAACTGCGTTCGATCCTTTCACGATTGCGCTCGATGAAAAGGCAGCTGACCATCCGGTTAAGCACGCGATTGCCCGTTGTTTATCCTGAAGGGCTCACCGCGGGCCACCTCAAGGCGATCAAAGACGCCTCGCCGGTTTGGGTCATAATCCATATAAATCATCCACGGGAAATTACACGGCAATTCTTAAAAAAGATCGATAGTCTCCGAAAGTGCGGCGCATCTATGGTCAGCCAGACCGTCCTGCTTCGGAATATCAACGATTGCCCTCACATTCTTTTAAGCCTTTTTGAGTCTCTTATCGAAACGGGCATCAAGCCGTACTATCTGTTCCAGCTCGACGACGTCAGCGGGGCGTCCCATTTCAAGGTGAGATTAAGTCGAGGCCGCGAGATCATGACGTTCCTGCAGCTAAACGCTTCAGGACTCGCTATGCCCCGATATGCGCTTGATATCCCGGGTGGACTGGGGAAAATACCGGTCGATCCGGAGCATGTTCAATTCCTGGAAAAGACGACGACGGTCAGGCTTACAAGCCCTGCCGGCAAAACAGGCTATTACAACGATGATGCCGAAGAAAGCCGATGCATGAAATGCGGGAGATGTAGAGAAGACGGGTAATGGGTTAGGGGTTATGGGTGATGAGATTTTTTCTATAACCTATTACCCATCACCTATAACCTCTTTTCTCGGTTTAAATATGGCGGTAATATAATTTATGGCGGAATACATGCTGAAAAACAGGGCGGCGTACATAACGTAGAGGCCGATCTTGTTTATCAGGTTTGTGGGGTTCCGGTCGAGAAGGATGCACGCAATGCCGACGATTTGCAGTGTCGTCTTCAGCTTTCCGGTGAAGGAGGGGTATATCGTTATCCCTTCGATCGCGTAGAATGATCTCAGGCCGTTTATGACGAATTCCCGGCACACGAGAATGATCGTGATCCACAAGGGAACACTGTGATAATATGTCAGCGCTATCAGGACCGAAGACACGAGCAGTTTATCGGCTATTGGATCGAGATACAATCCGAATTTTGATGTCAGCTTATATCGGCGCGCGACAAAACCATCGAGACCGTCGGTTATCCCTGCCAGAATAAACAAGACGAACGCGACGTATTCCCGCTCGATAAAAAATATTATTATCGGGATAAATAAAATACGGATGTAACACAACCTGTTTGGAAGTGTCCACAGATGCAGCTGCTCGTCTTTGGCCTTCATCAATTCTTCTTGAATGAATGGTAATACGATTTGACTCGCTGAACGTATGTTCGTGTTTCTTCATATGGCGGGATATTCATATTATATTCTTTTACCCGGCCGGGCCCCGCGTTATACGCCGCGAGCATGAGGTCGAGGTTGCCGCCAAATGTTTCGTCAAGATATTTCAAGTATTTCGTACCGCCACGGATATTGTCGTCAGGATCGAAAGGATTGTCAACCTTCATTAACCGGGCAGTGTCCGGCATTAGCTGCATAAGTCCTTGTGCGCCTTTATGCGACATGGCGTTAGGGTTAAAATTGGACTCCGCCTTCATGACCGCCTTTATGAGGTTTGGATCTATCCCGTGCAGTTGTGCGGCGCGCTCGATGATCCCGTCATAGGCCGTATTATTGAAAACCCGCGATACGACGTACTTAATACGGTCAGATATTACTACACGAAAGTTTTTTCCATGAGGTATGATATTTGTAAAATGCGATATTCCGTTATCGTCAATATACGTGTATATAGCGGGATACGCCGTCAGAGGCACAAGGCACAAAACTATCATCAATGCTCCGCGTAGGGTCATGGTTCTATTTTCTTAAACTTTTTCCCCCTTGTCAAGATGTTTGGACTGTACTATGCTTGATACGCATGAGTATACAAGGCATCCTTTACGTGGTGGCAACGCCGATCGGTAATCTCGGAGATATCACCTTAAGGGCGATCGAGATCCTGAAAGAGGCCGACATCGTGGTCGCAGAAAGTACCTCGCGGGCGCTGAAGCTCTTCAGCCATTACGGGATAAAGAAGCCGATCGTTACCGTGAGCAGTTATAACGAAGAGAGGCGATCGGCATCTTTGATAAGAAACCTGAAGGCAGGGATGAATGTTGCGCTTATCACGAGCGCAGGAACCCCGTGCATATCAGACCCCGGCAGTATCCTGGTGGCGAGGTGTGTCGAAGAGGGCATCGATGTATGCCCGATCCCGGGTGCAAGCGCGGTAGTCTCGCTTGTATCGATCTCGGGCCTCTTCGCTGACCGGTTTCTGTTTTACGGCTTTCTTCCCCTCAAGAAGGGAAAGCGGAAAAAAGTGCTCCAGGAACTCGCATTATTCCCCTATCCTGTAGTTTTTTATGAATCACCGCGAAGGATAGAAGAGACACTCGGGTTTGTTCTCGACATCCTGGGCGATCGTAAAATAGTGGTCTCCAAGGAGATGACCAAACTGTTCGAAAGGACATACCGGGGCACCGTAAGCGAGGTGATAGATCTCATTTCGGCGGACGAAAAGCTCGGCGAATACGCTTTTATAGTGGCAGGCAAAGATAAATAGAGGGTTCCCCGCCCGATTTTCATTGAATAAACACCACTAGACCAGCATAATAATATAAGAAGATGAGAACAAGGATAATGCATAAGACGGTTGCGTTCGTGCTGGCTGGCGGTGCCGGCGAGCGATTGAATCCGCTTACACGGGACAGGGCTAAGCCTGCCGTTATTTTCGGAGGAAAGTACCGCATTATCGATTTTACCCTGAGCAATTGTCTCAATTCGGGAATCAGAAAGATCTTTGTGCTCCCTCAATACAAATCTTACTCGCTCATCGAGCATATCCGGGACGCCTGGAGCATACTGAACCCTGAACTCGGCGAATATGTATCGAACCTTCCGCCGCAGATGAGGGTGAGCGAAGAATGGTATCGGGGCACGGCCGATGCCGTCTATCAGAACCTTTATCACTTAAAACAGGTCGATGCAGACAATGTTGTTATTTTATCGGCCGACCATATTTACAAAATGGATTACAGCAATTTTGTGCGGTATCACCAGAGTAAAAAGGCTGACATGACAATTTCCTCGATCGAGGTCGATGTTGAGGACGCCTCGCGTTTCGGGGTCATCGAGGCCGGACCGGATTCCAGGGTCACCGGTTTTGAGGAAAAACCGGACAGTCCTAAATCCCTGCCGGGAAAGCCCGGCCGTGCATCGGTTTCAATGGGCGTTTACGTTTTCAGGCGCGACGTCCTCATCGATATGCTTATGAAAGATGCCGCCCGCGAAGATTCGCTGCACGACTTTGCGCACGATGTGATCCCCTATATGTATCCGCACCGTAACGTTGTCATATATAAATTCGGCTCAGGAAAAGGAAAGGACGAAAAATACTGGAGAGATATAGGGACTATCGATGCATACTGGAGGGCCAACATGGATCTTGCCTCGGTGACCCCGGAATTTAATCTCTACGATCATAACTGGCCGATACGGACATACCAGGGCCAGTATCCCCCCGCCAAGACCGTTTTTGCCGATGAAAAAACGGGCAGGGCCGGCAAGGCCCTCGACTCGGTGATCTGCGGCGGTGTTATAATTAGCGGCGGGAAGGTGTCTACTTCCATTTTATCGCCGGGCGTGCGCATCAACAGCTATGCCGAAGTGAGCGAATCGATACTTTTCCATAATGTCGTTATCGGGATGCACGCGAAGGTGCGAAGGGCCATCATCGACAAAGGGGTCAGGGTGCCTGACGGGATGAAAATAGGTTATGACCTCGAGAAAGACCGAAAAAGGTTTTACGTAACAGAGGAAGGGATAGTAGTCATCGCAAAAGGCGAAATACTGTAATTCCCCCACCCACCGTCCTTCCGCCCGGAATAGCCTACATTTCCCGTTTGAGCATGTAGTCGGCGAGTTCCAGCAATGCCTTTTTGTATTGCGATGAAGGGAAAATATCGAGGTGCTTCTTTGCCTTGTTGAGGTGCTTTTCTGTTGCGTCGATCGTGTAGGCGATGCCGCCATTTTTTTCAATTATTTTCAGGACCCGGCTGAAATCACGCCGTGTTATTTTTTGCTTGGCGAAGATGGATTCTATATAGGCAGCATCCGTTTGACTGGAGTTTTTCAGGACATGAATAAGAGGGAGGGTGAGCTTTCCTTCCTTGAGGTCTGTGCCGACGTGTTTTCCCAGCACATCGTTATATGATGTGTAGTCGAGTACGTCATCCATAAGCTGGAAGGCGATCCCCAGGCTATAGCCGAAATTTCTGAGCGCTTTTCTCTCATTCTGCGGGCGATCTCCGAGAATAGCGCCAATCTCGCACGCGGCGCCGAAAAGAACGGCTGTCTTATTTCCGATTATCTCGTAGTAATCCTTTTCCGTCGTACCCACATCGGCTGTCTTGATTATTTCCAGGATCTCCCCCTCGGACAGGGCGGTCGTTACCTGCGAGATCGTTTTAAGTATTTCGTTGTTCCCGTCCCGGGACATCAACTCAAAGGAGCGCGAGTAAAGGAAATCGCCAACGAGCACGCTCGGCTCGTTGCCCCAGACGGTATTCACCGTCGAGAGCCCGCGCCGGGTCTCTGCGTTATCCACGACATCATCGTGGAGAAGTGTGGCTGTATGGATAAATTCTATTATGGCGGCGTAGGCGATATGTTTTTTTCCTCTGTAGCCGCATAATTTGGAGCACAGCATTACGAGGACCGGCCGGACCCTTTTGCCTCCCGATCTAATAATGTATGTGACGATCTCCTTGATGTAGGTAACGCGCGTGCTCAGCAGTCCGTCAATAGATGATTCGAGCTTATCAAGGTCTTTCTGAATGATCTTCGTGAATCCAGACATGGTTAATCCTCAAATGAATAGTATTTTTTGACTTCGTCTGAAATGGTATCTCCACTGTAAACGTAAAGAGGTCTTTCTATTGTCACGCCCTCTCCGGCGTCTTTCAAAAACTCTGCAAGAATGAGATTTGCCTTTTCATTCTGTCGGGGATGAACGGCGCGCAGTTTCTTCAATGTTAATTTTTTTGATTGAGCGGTATGAATGAGTTCGCCGAGCCGGTGCGCCGGATATATTACATAGAAGCGTCCTTTCGCGGAAAGGAGCGAAGATGCAGCCGATGTAAGTATCTCTATATCAAGCTTCTCTTCGTAGCGCGCCAGAAAACGTGATTCATCCGGACATGTTCTCCCGCTACGCCGTTTCGTGTAGGGCGGGTTTGAAACAATAACCTGGAAGGGATGCTTCTTCATCTGAGTGATGACCGTCCTGATATCAGCGTTGATAAACCGGACGCTATCTTCGCACCGGTTCAATACCCTGTTTTTCTGTGCGGCATCAAAGAGGCCTGTTTGAAGCTCAACACCCGTCATATCGTTCGTACATCCTTTTCTTGCGATATAGATAGGTATGATACCACAACCTGAACCGATATCCAACAGCCTTTCATGCTTTCGAAGCCGTACGAAGGAAGCGAGAAGGATCGCGTCGATAGAAAAGCGATATCCGCGTTTTTTCTGGATGATCTTGAGCTGTTCGTTGCACAGGATATCACAAGTCTCGTCTTTTTCGACGATCTCACGCATATCTGTAAAAGACAAGCCCTGTCAAAATTTTGGGATAAAAAAACGTCGATTTGGGCGGCATATCAAGCGCGTTCTCGGCTATGTCGCGAACTTCGTCGACTGTTGTGGGAGGCAGGAAAAATGCGAGGTCAGCGGAGCCATTCATTACCGAATCTATCGACCGGCGATGGTCCTCGGTAAACGAAATATCCTCGTCTTCAATCTTCATTATACCGCGGATAATGCCACTGTGAATGGCATTGACCTTCAATTTCCTGAGGCTGTCATGGATCGTGTCGTCATTGTAGATGGGCAGGGCAGATCTTTCGGACGCCACGTATATGTGCCCGTGGTCATCGTTCGAGAAAAAAGCGAACGCGAGATCCAAAGAGGCGGCTACCGAGGTCAATACCGAACTTAAGGAATCCAAGCCGGTGAATGGTATTTTTTCAATTTTCATAAAAGGCTCAAGCGTGCTGATCAGCTCCGGCAGTGAGCGTTTACGGGAAAATCGCACTAATCTGTGGTAGGGGAGTATAATGATCCCTCTGTCATACATATCGGTCAGATAGAAGGGAGCATGGGTGACATTCAGGCGGTACGACACGTCAAGCCTGTGATGTCCGTCGGCGATGTAAATAGTTTTTTTCTCAACGAGCGAAACCAGGGACTCGATCGATCCCTTATCGCTGATCCGGTAAAACCTGGTTTTGATGCGCTGCTCATCGGTAAAATCAAAGATAATTTCACGGGAAGTGTTGGTAATGGCCTGACGTATCTCCTTCTCTCTGTCATCGTAGAGGCCGAAAATGAAACTGGTATATGTCTTGAGAGTCCCGATCAGCTGCTCGCGGTCCGCTTTCGCCTTTTTCCGCGTTTGCTCGTGGGTGAGGATGCGTTTCTTGTCAAGCCTCTGAAGTGAGATGAAGCCGGTCCTCAGAAAACTGCCGGAATCTACGGTAAATTCCTGCTCGTAGACATAGACGGATTCGTGGGAGTCGGGCATGAGAATACCCTGCAAAAGCCATCCATCCATGGTATTTCTCGCATTCTGGTACCTGTTCGTATCAGGCAGGTCGCGCGGCAGCTCAAGCCGTATTGCGTTGAAAGGGCTCCGGGCATAATAGGGATCGGTGTTTTCGATGACATCATAGGGCGGGCACACAAGGTCGGCGATGCCTTCCCTTTTGTCAGTATTGTAAAGTATGCCTTTGAATGGTTTCATTAAACGTATCCTGTCCGGAACCGGATGATGAATCTGTGTAACACAGGCAAGCGGGCTGTGTCAAAAGGTTTTACTCCGGTCTTACAAGGAAACTGTTGACAGGTCATGACCTGTTATGTTTTAAATAAGCCTGTTGCCGAGGTAGCTCAGTCGGTAGAGCAGGGGACTGAAAATCCCCGTGTCGGCGGTTCAATTCCGTCCCTCGGCATTTCTTTTTTCAAGTACTTGTCTCACTTTCCTTATCGGTCATTGCGCCATTCTCGGAGGTCTTCCGGAATTATTCTAATTAAATATACCAGTAGTATAATTACATAAAGCATTATCCGACCTGCGAAAGTCTGTTGATATGTTTGTAGCGTGTATTGTTCAGTTTCCTGGGGTCTGCTTTGTCGGTTCGATCCACTTTTCCATATCCGGCGTAGGGAGTGTGCCCGGAGGAGTGGATTGCATTCCGCTTAGGCAATGCTTATATAAAAAAAAGGTTTTAATATTGCGAAGGAGATAGCAATGGGAAATGAGAAAAGTTGCTCCGGTATTTGTTGTATGTTGTCATTCCTGATCGGTGCCACGGTAGGAGTAAGCATTGCTCTCCTGGCAACCCCGAAATTGGGAAAGAGGACAAGGGAACAACTGGAGAGGATGACGAGGGAGGCGAAAGAGAGGGCTGAGAATTACTACGATGAGATGAAGGACAGAGCGGCCGAAGCAGCAGAGAAAGTAGAAGACTATTACCAGGAGGCAAGACGAACAGCGGAATCTACAGCGGATGCAGCAAAAGAGACTTTCCGGAAAGCCACGGATTGATGCTAAGGGGCCCACACACCAGCCTCTACAGGACCATGTTTCTCACCCGCTGTTCAAAAAGTAAATAAAGGAGCTAAGAGCATGATGCGCAAGCAAATCATCAATAGAAGTTCGAAGGAGCCCGTATCAGCCGATCGTGCCTGGCTGGACCTGGAGCGTCTGGCACGGGTCGAGATCACCTCTGAAGAGACGGGACACCCCGTCGAGTCGGCCTTGACAACCGGCGACGGGGCGGGCTGGTTGGCCAGCGAAACCGGGAAACAAACGATTCGCCTGCTCTTTGATGAACCGCAGGTGCTCGGACACATTCATCTCGTATTTGAGGAAGACAGACAGGAACGGACCCATGAGTTTGTACTGCGGTGGTCAAAAGACGGTGGGAGATCCTATCGGGAAATCCTTCGCCAGCAATATACCTTTAGCCAGCCGGACGCCACCCGGGAGGTCGAAGACTACACCGTCGACCTAAACGGGGTGACAGCCCTGGAATTGACCATTGTACCGGATATAAGCGGGGGAAATGCCCGAGCGTCCCTGATCTCATTGCAGCTTGAATAAAAGACGGTAGGGACGTCCTTAAATATTTCAATTGACACTGCTACGATCCCTCTGCTATCATCATCTCATGCCCCGCCAACCCCGACTTGATGCAGCAGGCGTCCTCAACCACGTCATGATCCGCGGCATAGAGAGGAGGAACATATTCAGGAACACCAGGGACAGAAACGATCTCATCGACAGGCTTTTCCTCCACCTTCCTGAGACACAGACCGTCTGCTATGCGTGGGCATTCATGCCGAACCACGCACATTTCCTCTTGAGGAGTGGACCTGCGGGGATGGCCAATCTCATGAGAAAGCTCCTGACAGGCTATGTCGTCTCGTTCAACAGGAGACACAGACGCACCGGCGTGCTTTTCCAAAACCGATACAAATCAATCATCTGTGATGAGGAGGTTTATTTCAGGGAACTTGTCCGTTACATCCATCTCAATCCGGTGCGAGCCGGTATCGTTTCCACCATGGATGAACTGGACACCTTTCCCTATTCTGGCCACAGCGCCCTTATGGGCCTGAGGGAGAGACCATGGCAGGACACCCGGTATGTCCTTCAGATGTTTTCACGCGATGCGCGAAGGGCGCAGAAAGCATATTGTGCATATGTTGAGTCTGCTTTCGGTCAGGGAAGACGGGAGGATCTCTCGGGAGGGGGTCTTGTGAGGAGCATCGGCGGTTGGACGGAGATCAGAAACGCAAAGGACAGGCTAAAAGGGGACCAGCGTATACTCGGGGGAAGCGATTTTGTGCTCAAGATACTCAAGGAGGCTGAAGACAACTACGAGCGCAGGTTCATCATCAGGAATAAGGGATATACCGTCGATACGGTAGCCGACATCGTCGCTGCAATCTATGGCATCAAGAGGGATGATGTTCTCTCAAGGGGCCGGCATTCACCGAGGGTCGAGGCACGCAGCCTCCTATGCTACATTGCTTCACATGAACTAGGGACATCTGTGACGGATCTTGCCAGGCTTATAGGCATGACCCCCTCAGCGATAAGCTATGCAGTCAGCAGAGGCCGGATAATTGCCGGGGAGAAGGACTTCCAACTGGAACGATATTGAAATATTTAAGGACGTCCCTACCGTTTTTTTACCAGGCGAATGCTCCCGGTGGTTCTTCTTCCCCCCGTTGATAATGGGCGTTTAATTTGTTATTAATATCTTCATGCTAAAAAATAGATTTGGGGCGGTTGGCGCGTACGCGGGGAAGATGCTTTTGGTCTTTTCTCTGGCAGTGCTTTCTCCTCTCGCCGCTTTTTGCCAGACTACCCCGTTCGTTCCTGACGACCCGTATTTTTCGTACGACGCGACGGCAAGGCCGGGATTCCCCGGGCAGTGGCACCTTGAAAATAACGCACCTCTTGCAGGCATTCAGTTTACGATCCCCGATGGGGGAGGGACTAAAGTGCTGATGACGAACTCCGGCGTGGACGCCGGCCTTAGGGGTGCCTGGAACCTGGGATACACGGGGAAGGGAATAGTCATCGGGATAGTCGACGATGGCGTCGAAGGTACCCATCCGGATATAGCGCCCAACTACAGGGCAGACCTCAGCCGCAACTTCAGCTCGGACAGCACTATCGCCGGTCAAGCCCAGGGGCCCATTGACAATGATGATAACCACGGACAGGCGGTGGCAGGTGTGGCGGCCGCCCGGGGAGGCAACAAGATAGGCGGCACGGGCGCCGCGCCGTACGCTTCCATCGCCGCGCTCAACCCATACTTGGGATACGAAAAAAACGATACAGACAAAAGGGCCTTGTATGTGCAGGCCTATTACTGGAAGAGCGGCGTCGACCCCGCAACGGGAAAGATCACGGGTAAACCCCAGATCAATATCATGAACCATAGCTACGGGCAGAATAAACCGTGGAATACGAACGACGACCTCCATGGTTCCAACATAACGACAGCAATAAATGCGACAACGCGCAACGGCATCATCCATGTCTGGTCGGCGGGGAACGAGCGGAGCAAGGCCAACGAGGACACCGGCAAGGACAATGTCCTCACGAACTCCAACGTGATAACCGTGGCAGCCATGGGCAGCGACGGGAAATTCACCGACTACAGCAACTACGGTTCCAACGTTTTTGTCACGGCGCCGTCGAACAGGACCGACGTATATTCCGGCTACTACACCTTCGGCATTACGACCACCGACAGGTCAGGTGCGAACCTGGGCTATAACCGCTACTCCACCGAGAACACAAAGGGCGACTGGACCGACCTTTTCGCCGATTACAGCTATACGAGCACCTTCGGAGGCACATCCTCCTCCGCTCCTCTCGTGTCCGGCATCCTGGCGCTCGGGATGGAGGCCAACAAAAAGATGGAAGTGCGCATGGCCAAGCACGTGCTTGTCGCGACGAGCACGAAGGTGGACCCCAACGACGCAAGCGCGACGGGGGGCTGGGTGAAAAATGGGGCCGGCAACTCATTCAACCCCAACTACGGTTTCGGCAACATCAATGCAGGCAAGTTTGTAGAAACGGTAAAAAAGGTGCTCTATGTGACCGATCAAACGTCCTACTCATCCTCCTCCGCCCCTGCGTTCAGCGAAAACATAAAATATTTCGACAATAAAACCAAGATGGGTACCAGCATAGATTTTACCCTCACTGCGGCCGCACTGCCCGCTTCACTCAGGCAACCCCTTGAAGGTGTCGAGGTGAACCTCAACTTTTTCGGTACCAAGCGCGGCGACCTAACGGCCTATATTACCTCCCCCTATGGAACGAAGAGCCGGTTGTTTAACTCATCAAAGAGCGATTCATTCAATATCACCGATTCCACGTTCAACTGGACCTTCCTCTCCAACGCCTTCTGGGGAGAAGACCCCTTGGGAGGGGCCGACAAACTGTCCGGTAAATGGACCCTAATGATGGGTGACGTTGTAAACGACGAGGCTGGTACCTGGAACAGTTACAAGGTCACTTTTCTTATGGGAAGGATAGATATGGGCGGCGGGGTTGTCACGCAGACCGCGAACATAAAAGCCAGATCGCTGACAATGCTGATGGCGGACACGGTTTTGATAAACCCGGCCGGGTTGGAAATGCAATTTGACGAAGTGGTTCAGGTTTCCGCTGGCGAACTCAACGTCAACGGCACGGTCAAGATGGTCAAAGCCGCCAATGACGAGGATCCCGAAGACGGGTTTTTCATCCTCGACGGCGGCATCGTCTCGGGAGGCGGCACCATCGAGGCCCCCTACGGTTTCTATCACCTGTCGGGAACCATCAAGCCCGGCAATTCCATCGGCACCCTCTCCATAATCGGCGATTATTACCAGGAGCCCCAGGCAAAGCTCCTCATCGAGATCGCCTCGCCGACGAGCAACGACGTCCTCGCCATCACCGGAGGGGCATTTTTGAGCGGCATCCTCGAGACCTCCTGGCAGGGCGGAGCCACTCCCGCCATAGGGACCGTCTTCGGTGCCTTCCTTACCGCCACGGCCGGTGTATGGGGACAGTTCTCGAGCCTTCTCACGAACATCACCCCCACGGTGGTCTTCAAGCCCAAATACAACATCCCCGACCAGGTCTATCTCGTCGTCGAGAGAGACTATGTGAACCAGGTTCTCCTTCCCTACCTCAACGCCAACCAGATAGCGGTGGGAACGATGCTCAATTCCGTGGGGAACACGGCAACGGGCGACCTCAACACCGTCCTTACCGCCATCGATGCCATACCACAGTATAACCAGATACCTGGCGTATACGACCAGATAGCCCCCCGGGGGACCGAGGCCCTCTTCTCAATGGGCATCGGCTCCACCGTCTTCCAGTCGGGCAACGTATCCGACCGCCTCTCCGACATACGCCGCGGGGTGAGGGGCACGAACCTCGACGGCACGTTCTTAAGGAACA
>CAIQJW010000164.1 GCA_903872255.1 uncultured delta proteobacterium
CCCCATAAGATATTCTTCCAGGTCCAGACTGTAATTCCGGTTGCGTGTTACCCTGATCTCTTCGATAAACCGTTCGACATCGGTTACGCTGTTCTCCGTATATTTTGGCAGGCCTTTTTCCTTCAGAAAATCACGGATCTCGTTATCCTGCATGGGGGCAAGAAATGCCTTGCAAAAGACCGATGCCGTGATGGGGAGCCGTGTCCCCACGGGAGAAGATATCTTTAATTTTTTCCGGGTTTCGATGGTGTCTATCAATTTGACAAGGCTGTCTTCACGGACGCACAGGAAGACGGTCTCATCGACATCCTCGACGAGCTTTTCCATAAATGGCCGGGCGATCGCGCTCAACTCTCCACCCTGAAGCACTCGTTTTGCGATCTTAAAAAGTTCTTCCCCTATAGCATATCTCTTTGTCGACTTGCTTTTGACGATGAGGTTCGCTTCCTGAAGGGCCTTGAGAATACCGAAGACGGTGCTTTTGCTGAGCGCAAGGGTCCTTGCTATCTCCGTTACGCCGAGCGGCCTCTTGCTGTCGACGACGAGAGACAGGACCTCAAATGTTTTCTTTATGACGGGTGCGCTATACATAATTCATTATGATGAACACTATATAATACCCGTGGATTTTTGTCAATGTTAATTTATTGAAAACACAGGTTGAAGCAATTTGCTGCTCCAAGGTTCTAATGTGATTTATGATAGTGAACGGGTTGCGATAGATGGCCAAACCGGCCAAATAAACTTCACATTAGGGTATGTTCAAAGATACGATAATTTGGTAGAATGATGTTTCTAAAATACTATGCCACAAGAATACAGAATAAAGTTTCTGCCGTCGGATAGAGTATTTCCGGCCGAAAGGGGAGACAACTTACTTGAAATCGCAATGCAGGCCGGGGTGCATATTAATGCCTCATGCGGAGGCCGGGGTGTGTGCGGCAAGTGCAGGGTCCGGATAGCCGGCGGTTCGGTTGAATCATCCGGGAACCCGCTGCTTTCGGATGACGACAGGGCGATGGGTTTTAGGCTCGCTTGCTCCTCGTCGATCACGGAAGATGCAGTGGTCGAAATTCCGCTTGAGTCGCAGATCGACAGAAGCATCCTCGCGCGCTCAGCTACTTTGACTGACGCAAATGTATCGGCCGCAGATGAATTGCTCACCCGCCTCTATGGACGGGAACCCCTGGTAGCGCGGTATAATTGCGAACTCCCGAAGCCTGATGCCAATGATAACATATCGGATGCCGCACGGGTTGCGCGGGCTGTTTCGGTAAGGGCCGGTTGCGGCGAACCGGCGTTTCCGCTCGGTATATTGCGCGAGCTCAGCATCGATCTGCGCGAGGCGGATTGGTCCATTACCGCGGATGTCGCTCCGGATACGTGCGAGATAACCCGCGTAGCCCGGGGAAACCGGGAAAGTGCGCATTATGCGGTAGCAGTGGATATAGGGACGACGACCGTCACAGCCGAGCTTATTGACTGCCTGGCTTCATCGGCAGGATCCATGGTCCTCGCATCATCTACGGATTACAACGGGCAGATAAGCTATGGAGAAGATGTCATTTCGAGGATAATGTACTGCCGTAAGCGCCGGGGACTCACGAAGCTCCACGATGTCATTATGTCGACGATAAATGCGCTGATATCGGATATCGTGCCCGACGCAAAGGTCGATGCGGCAGACATCACGCATATTGTCGCAGCAGGCAACACGACGATGATGCACCTTTTTTACGGGATAGATCCCAGGCATATCATGCTGGCCCCCTATACCCCGGCGGCAACGGCATTTTCTCCCTCCGGCGTCCGGGGCCTGGGATTTATGCCCGGACTCGATGCGCGTTTATATTCCGTCCCAGGGGTTTCTTCGTACGTTGGCGGCGATATCGTTTCCGGGGTCGCCCTGTCGGGGATGACGGAAAAAGGCGGAATATCCCTCTTCATGGATATCGGTACAAATGGCGAGATCGTGCTCGGAAATAATGAATGGCTGCTGTGTGCCTCATGTTCCGCCGGGCCGGCCTTCGAGGGCGGCGGGATCGGGTTCGGGATGAGGGCCGCGCCGGGGGCAATTGAAAAGGTCCGGATAAACCAGGCGACGCTTGAACCGATGATATTGACGATCGGGCGCGTGCGTCCGCTAGGGATCTGCGGTTCAGGCCTTATCGATCTTGTCGCGGAGCTTTTTATAGGTGGAATAATTGACCGGAACGGGAGATTTTCTTTACAAAAGCAGGGGATACGGTTAAGAGAAGGCCCGAACGGGATGGAATACGTACTTTGTTTTGCCTCCGAGACCGGTACCGAGCGGGACATTACATTAACGGAGATAGATCTCGACAATATCATGAGGACGAAGGCCGCTGTTTATGCGGGATGTTCGGTGCTTCTCCAAAATGGAGGCATAGGGTTTACGGACCTCGACTCGGTGATCATAGCGGGAGGGTTCGGCCATTCGATCGATATTGAAAAGGCGATAATTATAGGGCTGCTTCCGCAATTGCCGGTCGACAGGTTCCGGTTCATGGGAAACGCATCGCTGGGCGGTGCGCGCACGGCCGCAGTGTCACGGGGTTTCTTCGCAAAGACCGCGGACATCGCGCGTTCGATGACGAATATCGAGTTGTCGGAGAATGCACAGTTCATGAACGAGTTCATGGCGGCAATGTTCCTGCCCCATACGGACGACAGGGCATTTCCGGAGGTAATAGATGCCCTAAAGGCAGGACGGGAATGAAGGGTAGATGCGCCCTTAAGACAGGGCGGGAATGAAGGGTATCACCCCCCTTCGTCATTCCGGCGAAAGCCGGAATCCATGAAAGTTGGATTGATTCGCAAAGTTATTACGAGAATTCTAGTTAACTGACTAAAGGAACTTTATGCCGAAAGTAATAGCATTAGCAGGCAAAGGCGGCGTGGGTAAGACCACTATCGGGGGAATGCTTATCCGGTATCTTGTCGAAGAGGCAAAGAAAGGACCGGTCCTCGCAGTCGACGCCGATCCCAACTCCAATCTGAACGAGGTGCTGGGCGTGGCCGTGCATTCCACGATAGGCCAGGCACGGGAGGACCTCAAAAAAGAGGTTCCGGCCGGTATGAGCAAGGATAACTGGGTGGAATACAAGGTACAGGAATCGGTTATTGAGGCTGGCGGATTTGACCTTTTAGTGATGGGAAGGCCGGAAGGCCCGGGTTGCTACTGCGCGGCAAACAGCCTGGCAAAAAAATACATTGACGTTCTCAAGGAAAATTACCCGTTTGTCGTTGTTGACAACGAAGCCGGCATGGAGCATATGAGCAGGCTTGTAACGCAGGATATCGACGTCCTTTATGTCATATCAGACCCTGCGCCGCGGGGCATCCTTACAGTGTCGCGTATTTTATCGATCATCGGTGAACTGGGCCTTAACATCAGGAAGACGGCGGTCATCGTGAACCGCTTCGGGCCCTTAAATGAAGACGCGACATTACGTACTGCCGGGGAAAGGTCGGTCGCGATAACGGGGACCATAAGGAATGACGATGCCCTGATAGAAGGCGATGCAGCCGGAAATAGCATATTTGACCTGGATCGTACATCAGATGCATTATCCGATGCTTATGCGATCTTTCGAAAAACGATGGGAGAGTTATGACGGCCAGGATCATAAGCGGGACCGAAACAGCGAAACAGGTTCGCCTGAGGATAGCACAGGACGTGATAAGGCTGCGTGAAACAAAAGGGATCACCCCGGGGCTAGTCACGATCCTTGTCGGCAATAACCCCGCCTCGGTAAGCTATGTCACCGGCAAACAGAAGACGGCCAAAGAACTGGGTTTTTATTCGGTGCAGGATGACCAGCCTCAGGATGTCCCTGAAGATGATCTCATACGGCTTATTGAGCGTTACAATAACGATCCTAAGGTCCACGGCATTCTCGTGCAGCTTCCTTTGCCGGAGCACATTGATGAGGCCCGCGTTCTTAATGCAATAGACCCCGATAAGGACGTGGACGGCCTGCATCCCATGAACTTGGGAAGGCTGATGATCGGCCAGGCGCGGTTTTATCCCTGCACGCCATTCGGTATCAGGGAGCTTCTGGCAATGGCCGGCATTGAAACAAAAGGGGCGGAGGTCGTCGTCGTCGGGCGCAGCAACCTCGTCGGTAAGCCCATATCGATGATGCTCGTTCAGAAAGAGGCCGGCGCAAACGCGACGGTAACAATGTGCCACACGGCTACGCGTGACCTTGCGTCGCATACGAAGAGGGCCGACATCCTGATCGTAGCGGCCGGGAAGGCGAAGGCGATCACTGCGGACATGGTGAAGGACGGCGCGGTCGTGATCGATGTCGGGGTGAACAGGATCGGCATGACCGCCGAAGGCAAGGCAAAACTGTGCGGTGACGTTGATTTTGAGGCGGTCAAGGAAAAGGCGTCCGTCATTACACCGGTCCCGGGAGGTGTCGGGCCGATGACGATAACGATGCTCATGCAAAATACGCTCAAAGCCGCCCAACTGGCTGCGAAAGGATAGATATGATATGAATAGTTACTCGTATGACGAAAAGGAAGATTTTTCGGGGAAAAAGGTAAAAGTCCTCGGGCCCACATATGAAGAAGGCAAACCCGATCAAAGCGGGGACTGGCGGGAGAAACTCGCCTCGCGCGATGAAAGGCTCGGCTTTATACGTACGGCGATGCGCTACTGGTACAATGATGATTGGTACGGCAGTGAGAAAAGGAAGCAGGAAGCCTGATAATACTGTATTCGATAAAAGGGGAGAGAGATGGCATTTGAAATTCCTAAGGTGAAATATACGGGGCAGATCCGGGAGGTCGTTATCGGCAGCGGATCGAAAGCGGTCAAGGTCGGCGGCGCGGGATGCTACCCGTTCTACCTTTTCGAAGGTGAAATGCCGAACCCTCCCAGGGTTGCCTTCGAGGTCTGGGACAGCGCCCCCGAGGAATGGCAGGAATGGGCCATCGAGCCTTTCCGGGATGTCATTAACGATCCTGTCCTGTGGGCAAAAAAGTGCATTGAATCCTACGGGGCGGAGATGATCGTCCTGCAGCTGAAAAGCGCAGACCCGAACGGCGACAACAGGCCCGTTGAAGATGTCGTTGAGGTCGTGAAAAACGTCGCGGCTGCCATCGATGTTCCGCTTCTCGTCTGGGGGACAGCGAATGATGAGAAAGATGCCGAGCTCCTGCGCCGGATCACGGAGGTAAGCGAAGGCGGGAATGTAGCTGTCGGGCCCGTATCGGACAAGAATTACAAGCAGATCGGCGCAATGGCGATAGGATACAAACAGGTTGTGATCGCATCGTCCCCGATCGATGTCAATCTCGCGAAACAGCTCAATATACTCCTCACAAACCTGGGGGTCAATGAGGACAAGATCCTTATGGACCCGACAACAGGCGGGCTTGGCTACGGGCTCGAATATACATATTCGGTGATGGAACGCGACAGGATGGCGGCCCTGACACAGGAAGACGCCAAGCTCCAGTTCCCCATTATCTGCAACAGCGCGCCGGAGGTATGGAAGACGCGCGAGACGCGGCTCACGAAAGAGGATGACCCGAAGCTTGGCGATGAGAAGAGGCGTTCTGTCCTGATGGAGGCGGTAACGGCAATGACGCTTCTCGTGGCGGGAGCGGATATCGTGGTAATGCGCCATCCCGACAGCGTATCCCTTGTGAAGGACATGATCGGCGAGCTTTGCGCGTAAGAAGGAGAAACAATGGCCGATGGTAAGGAAAAAAGTGTAGACAGGGCGTCGGTCGAAATGATCGACAAGGCTGAGCGGGAGAATATCTCCACGGTCTTCTCTCGTGCGGACGAGCTTAAGCCCTGCCCGATCGGTGTCGAGGAGAGCTGCTGCAAGGTATGTTCGATGGGGCCGTGCCGATTGCCCCGCTCGAAAAAAGGTGAGCAGAAACAGCGCGCCGGCGTATGCGGAGCAACGATAGATACGGTGGTGGCGCGAAATTTTGCGCGAAAGATCGCCGCGGGCTCCGCGTCGCATTCGGACCACGCCCGGGAGGTTGCAAGGACCTTTCTGATGGCCGCGCGCGGCCAGACCCCGGATTTCTCGATCAAAGACGAGACAAAGCTTTTCCAAGTTGCCCTGGATTTCGGGATTAACATCGAAAAGCGTGACGTTAAAGAGATCGCGATAGAACTTGGCGAGAAGGCCCTGAATGAATTCGGCAAGCAGGAGGGCGAGCTGATCTTTGCGGGTAAGGCCCCGCTTCGCAGACAGGAGCTATGGAAGAAACATGGTGTTATGCCGCGGGGCATAGACCGCGAGATAGTCGAGGTCATGCACCGCACCCATATGGGCGTCGATCAGGATTACCGCCATATCCTCGAGCAGGCCACACGTGCGGCCCTTGCCGACGGCTGGGGCGGTTCGATGATATCGACGGATCTTCAGGATATCATGTTCGGCACGCCGGTCCCGGTTCTTGGCTCGATCAATCTCGGGGTGTTGAAAGAGGACCATGTCAACATCGTCGTGCATGGCCACGAGCCTCTTCTGCCTGAAATGCTCGTCATTGCGAGCCGTGACCCGGCGCTCAAAGAGCTTGCCGAAAAGACAGGCGCAAAGGGGATAAACCTTGCGGGAATGTGCTGCAGCGCCAACGAGGTCCTGATGCGCCACGGGATTCCGTGCGCAGGGAACTTCCTCCAGCAGGAGCTGGCGCTCATAACCGGTGCCGTGGAATTGATGACCGTCGATGTCCAGTGCCAGATGCAGGGGCTCGCAAACGT
This sequence comes from uncultured delta proteobacterium, assembly GCA_903872255.1. GTDB lineage: Bacteria > Desulfobacterota > Syntrophorhabdia > Syntrophorhabdales > Syntrophorhabdaceae > Delta-02. Next base: position 6,764 of record CAIQJW010000164.1, read on the forward strand.
CGCCGAATGTTTCCACACAAAGCTTATCTCAACATCTGACCGCGCTAAGATCGAAGGTGCGGAGCATATCGAGTTTCATCCGGAAAAAGGCCTGGATATCGCGAAGCGTATCCTGAGAATGGCCATAGAGAATTATCCGAACCGCAAGAACCCGGTGCATATCCCGTCCGAAAAGCAGGATATGATAGCCGGATTCAGCCACGAGACAATAACCTACCTGTTGGGAGGATTGTTCCGGGCCAGCTACCGGCCTCTCAATGATAATATCGCCAACGGGCGGGTGCGGGGTGTGGCCGGGGTCGTGGGATGCAATAATGTACGGACCCAGCATGATGCGGCGCATCTCGCCATGATCAAAGAGCTTATCAAAAATGACGTCCTTGTTCTGTCGACGGGGTGCAGCGCCATGGCATGCGGTAAAGCAGGGCTTTTAACGCCGGAGGCGGCGCAACTTTATGCGGGTTCGGGTCTTGCCGAGGTATGCGAGGCCATCGGGATCCCGCCCGTGCTGCACATGGGCGCCTGCGTCGATAATTCACGGATACTCATCGCAGCGACGGCGATGGTCAAGGAGGGCGGCCTCGGGGAAGACCTGTCCGATCTTCCCGTTGCGGGAGCGGCCCCTGAGTGGATGAGCGAAAAAGCGCTCGCTATCGGGCAGTATTTTGTCGCCTCGGGCGTCTTTACCGTTTTCGGCACGACATGGCCGACACTGGGCAGCGAAAACGTGACCCGGCATCTTTTTGAGGAATACGAGGATATGTATAAAGGAATGTGGGCCTTTGAGGCAGACCCGATCAAGGCAGCGCACCTCATGATCGCCCACATCGACAAAAAACGAAAAGCCCTTGGCATAGACAAGGCACGGGACCGCGTCCTGTACGATATGGCGATGAGGAGGGCGATGGAGTGACGGAATCAATTGCAGCTTGCACGGCAAGCGTGAGGGGTTGGTTCCACGAGCTGTTGCTCGTGGAAGGGGCGACGCAAGTCCCGGTAATGGTCAAGGCACGGGACCGCGTCCTGTACGATATGGCGATGAGGAGGGCGATGGACTAATGGCTCGCACAACAGGACCCGGAAATGGAGTAAGGTATGTCTAAAATAATCGCATCGGCGGCAATCCGCGGCGCCCGCAAGATATTCACGGACGCACAGCAAACATATAAGGCGGCCCTTGAAAAATACGGGCCGGACCAGGAGATCGGGTTTCCCAATACTGCTTATTATTTACCGATCATATACTCGATGACGGGGATAGCCGTTTCCCGGATGAAAGATATGGAAAAGGTCCTCGATCTTTGCGGCCGGCTTATCCCGCCGCCCGTCAGGGAAATAACACCGCTTCCCTATCTTGCCCCGGCGCTTGATTCCGGTATGGCAACGTTTTTTGCCGAAGAGATGATCGAGGCGGTGCGTTATCTTGAAGAGCCTGACCGCTATGCGGCCGATTCCGAAGACCTTGGCGATTCGAAGCTATGGCTCGGAGCGGCCAATGATGTCATATTCAGGAAAAGGGGAGTCGAATTCGTGGACGGGACCGCTCCCGGGTTCGCGGCCATCGTCGGCGCCGCGCCCGACGCCGCCACGGCTGCAAAGATCGCTCTCGAATTGCAGGAAAAGAATCTCTACGTATTCATGTGCGGCGAGAACTCAGGCGTGCGTTTCTCGGACCAGCTGCGAGAAGCCGGAGTTCAGATAGGCTGGCCGACGCGTCTTGTCCCATTCGGCCCCGATATCTACCAGGCCGTGTTCGCTATCGGCTTTGCCTGTCGGGTCGCCATGGCGTTCGGCGGCGTACGTCCGGGTGATTTCAGGCGAAACCTGATATACAACAAAGACCGCACCTATGCGTTCGTCCTTGCGCTCGGTGATGTTACCGACGAATGGTATGCCAACGCGGCCGGCGCGATCAACTGGGGTTTTCCCACTATCGCAGACACTCCGATCCCCGAGGTGCTTCCTACGGGCATCTGTACGTACGAACACGTCGTGTCGAACATACCGCACGATCAAATAGTGCAGAAGGCAGTGGAGATACGCGGTCTCAAGGTCCAGGTCGCCAAGGTGCCGATCCCCGTATCGTACGGCCCCGCGTTCGAAGGGGAGCGCGTCCGGGGAGAGGACATTTATCTTGAGATGGGCGGCGGCAGGACCGTTGCTGTCGAACTGACGATATCGAAAAATATGGAAGAGGTGGAAGACGGGCGGATCGATGTCATCGGCCCCGATGTTTCCGATATTGCCGCGGGTTCGCGTTTGCATTTCGCTATGGTGGCACATGTGGCGGGCAGGAATTTCCAGGAGGATTTCGAGCCGATCCTTGAACGTCAGAACCATCATCTGATAAACCAGGCGCAGGGGGTCATGCATATAGGCCAGAGGGATATCGCCTGGATAAGGGTATCGCGGCAGGCCGTTGATAAAGGGTTCACCCTGAAAGATATCGGAAGGATCATACACGCAAAATATCATCAGGATTTCGGTGCGATCTTCGATAAGGTTGAGGTGAAGATATACACGGATGAAGCAAAAGTACGCGAGGTGCTCGATACCGCACGGGCGTCGTATGCCCGCCGGGATGCCCGTATCGAAGGCATGACCGACGAGAGCGTCGAGACATTTTACTCCTGCATTCTGTGCCAGTCTTTTGCCCCCAATCATGTCTGCGTGATAAGCCCCGAACGGACGGGTTTGTGTGGAGCGTATAACTGGCTCGATTGCCGTGCGGCATACGAGATCAGCCCCGAAGGGCCCAACCAGCCCATACAGAAAGGGATCGTGATCGATGAGCGCTACGGCCAGTTCCGCGGATGCAACGAATACATCCGGAAGGCTTCGCGGCAAAAGGTCGAGAATGTGAGCCTCTACAGCCTGATGGTCGATCCCATGACGACATGCGGATGCTGCGAATGCATAGCCGCTATCCTTCCGATGTGCAACGCCATAATGACCGTTGACAGGGATTTTACCAACATGACGCCGTGCGGCATGAAATTTACGAGCCTTGCCGGTTCCGTCGGCGGCGGGGCGCAGGTGCCGGGATTCTTAGGTCACAGCAAATATAATATTACACAGAAGAAATTCTTAAGCGGCGATGGAGGCCTCCTGCGCATCGCATGGATGCCGAAGCGGCTCAAGGACGAGATCTATGAGCGCCTCAAAAAAAGAGGGGAGGAACTGGGATATCCGGACCTTCCCGACATGATCGCAGATGAAACAGTCGCAAAGACCGAAGACGAGGTACTCGAATACATAACGCAAAAAGGCCATCCGTGTTTGACGATGGAAGACCTTTTATCGTAAGGCGTGAATCGTAAAGCGTAAAGAGTTGAAAACCATTAAGAAAGTCATCAGTTTACGATTTACGTTTTACGATTTCTAAGTAAAAAGGAGAAAAAATGGCTTTAACGGGGATCCAGATCTTGAAGCTTCTTCCTAAGACCAATTGCGGCGAGTGTAAGTTTCCGACATGCCTTGCCTTCGCCATGGCGCTTGCGGCGGGGAAAACCGAACTTGATCTTTGTCCGCGTGTCTCCGAGTCCGGGCGAAGCGAATTGTCAGATGCGAGCGCGCCTCCCATCCGGCAGTTGTCGTTCGGCGTTGACGATTATGCCGTTAAGATAGGCGGGGAGACGGTCCTTTATCGCCATGAAAAGACATTCTTCAACAAGCCCGGCATCGGGGTCCTGATAACCGATACAATGGATGACAGTGAGGTCGAAAGACGCCTTGCAGCTCTTGAATATTTCCAGTATGAACGGGTTGGCGTAACGATGAAGCCCGAGATCGCAGCCATCAGATTTACCGGCAGCAAGGAACGTTTTTTGGCCATTGCGAAACATGCCTCCTTACGGCCCTGTTCGGTTATTATCATGTGCGACGATGCCGCGATAATGAAGGAGGCCCTCGATATCCTGAAGAGCAGGAAACCCCTTATTTACGCTGCTCGGCCGGATAATTACGAGGCATTAGGTGCGCTCGCGAAGGAATATTCCCTGCCTCTGGCTGTCGCGGGAAACGGATTCGACGAGGTTGCGGCGCTGACGGAAAAATTGACCGCCATGGGACTTAAAGACCTGGTGATCGATACATCGAAGCGGCAGGTCAAGGATGCCTTTATCGACCAGGTGGCCATAAGAAGGGCGGCCCTTGTATCCAAATTCAAGCCTCTCGGATTTCCGACGATCACTTTTCCCTGCGACATGACGTCCGACCCGATGAAAGAGACGGTCATCGCATCACTATTCGTTGCGAAGTATGCAGGATTGATCATCCTAGGCGATATCGCGGGAGAGACGATATTTCCGCTGCTTCTACAGCGCCTTAATATTTACACTGATCCCCAGCGCCCGATGACGACGAAGGAAGGGATATACCCGATAAACAACCCGGATGAAAATTCCCCCGTGTTTCTTACGTGCAATTTCTCGCTCACATATTTTATCGTGAGCGGCGAGATCGAGAATTCCCGCGTGCCGAGCTGGCTTTGCATCATGGACACGGAGGGACTCTCCGTCATGACGGCATGGGCGGCGGGAAAATTCGTCGGCGATCTCGCGGGATCTTTTATAAAAAAGTCGGGCATCGAGAATAGTATCAAACACCGGAATCTTATCATCCCGGGATACGCGGCTGCGATCCTCGGTGACCTCGAGGAGGAGCTTAAGGGCTGGAAGATCCTCATAGGCCCGCGCGAAGCCGCCCACATACCGGGATATCTGAAACAAATACGTAAATCGTAAATCGTAAATCGTAAGGTGAAGATAATTCTTTAACTCCTTACGATTTACGACTCACGATCCCTGAGGAGGATCCATGTTCCTTATCGGAGAGAATCTCAACGTTATGTCCAAAAAGCTCGGACAGGCTTTTCTTGAACGGGATGCCGGGCCGATTGAGGACATGGCCAGGGCTGAGACGGAAGCCGGAATGGACATGATCGATCTTAATATCGGCCCGGCCCGTAAAGCGGGCCCGGATTTCATGGAGTGGCTGGTCAATGTCGTTCAGGATGTGACCCGGCTTCCTTTGTCGCTTGATACCTCGAACGCAGAGGCCATTGAAGCAGGTCTCAAGGCGGCACGGCAGCGGCCGCTCATCAATTCCATCTCCGCACGGCCCGAGAGGATCGAGGCGCTTATGCCCATGGCAAAAAAATACAATGCTCCCTTTATCGGGCTGACATTGAGCGCGGAAGGGATTCCGCGAGACGCCAACGAGCGGGGGCTGTGCGCTGCTGAGATCCTCGCTGCCGCAGAAGGTTACGGTATACCGGAAGAAGACATATGGATCGACCCGATCATACTTCCCGCAAATACGCAGCAGCTTCAGATACAGGGCTGTACGGAATTTGTCATGATGCTTCCCGATCTTGCACCCGCGGCAAGATCGACCTGCGGCCTGTCTAATGTCTCGAATGGCATACCTTCGCACTTAAGGGGCATCATGAACAGGACATACCTGATAATGCTGAAACGGTACGGGATCTACTCGGCCATTGTTGACGCGTTCGACGAGAAATTGATCGCTATCGCCCGGGACAGGGAGCCCGAACTTGAGGCCCTCATTCATAGAGTGATGGACGGCGAAGATATCGATATTTCCAAACTTTCAAGGGAAAACACCGATTATGTCAAGACGGCCCGCGTGCTTATGGGACAGACGCTTTACTCGGATTCGTGGCTGGAGGTTTAGGGAACGTTCCATGTTCCACGAAGAAAGATCAAAGCTTATTTATCAGGAGATATGCCGGGCCCAATTATCAGGTTGAGATGAAACCGGTGTTTATAGTACAGTTTCTTCGTAGCTGTTGTTCCCTAAAGATCAGGAGGAGCATAATGAATAAGCTGTTTGCACACACGTTGGTATGGTTCCTTGTATTATCCCTGGTTATCCCTGCCGGTTTATCGGCGCAATCAAAGCCGGTTTATAAACAGGAAGAGCTTAACCAGATCCTTGCGCCGATCGCGCTGTATTCCGATGATCTTATAGCGCAGATCCTTATGGCATCGACGTATCCGCTGGAAGTCGTAGAAGCGGCGCGGTGGGCAAAGGCAAACCCGAATCTGAAAGGGTCGCAGTTGACGGCAGCCCTCGAAAAGCAAAACTGGGATCCGAGCGTCAAGTCTCTTGTGAACTTTCCCCAGGTGCTTACCATGATGAACGACAAGCTTGATTGGACGCAGAAAATGGGGGATGCTTTTCTCGCCCAGCAAAAGGATGTGATGAATACCATCCAAGGCCTAAGGTTAAAGGCACAGGCACAGGGAAACCTCAAGACGACCAAGGAACAGAAGGTTGTCGTTCAGGAACAGGTGATCGTCATACAACCCGCAGATCCACAGGTTGTATACGTGCCCACGTATAATCCCACCGTTGTTTACGGGGCGTGGCCGTATCCCGCATACCCGCCGTACTCTTATTACCCGCCCGGATACACGGCAGGTGCAGCCATGTTCACTTTTGCCGCGGGGGTAGCCGTCGGGGCGGCCTGGGGATATGCCTGGGGCAACTGCAACTGGAATCATGGAGATGTTAACGTCAATGTCAATAAGAACGCGAACATCAACAACCAGATCAACCGTAATACATACGCAAACAAGATATCAACAAACCCTAACGGGACCGGTCAATGGCAGCATAATCCGGACCACAGGAAGGGCGTAGCCTATCAGAACCAGGCGACGGCGGCAAAATATGGCCAGCAGACGAGGCCTGGATCAGACACGCGAAAAGACTACCGGGGTTACTCACCGGATTCCCACGGGCAGCAGCCTGGCAACCGTCCCGGTTCCCAGGGACAGGGAAGAGATTACGCGACGGGCCAGCAAAGGCCGACCGGAACCGGTCAAGAGCGGCAGCAGGCTCCGCAATCCAAGGCCCAGAGGCCACAGTCCGGCAATGCGTTTGAAGGCATGGACAGAGGCCAGGCGGAGACAAGGATGTCGAGTGACCGCGGCCGGGAGAGTCAGCAAAGTATGTCAGGCAGCCGTTCCGGAGGCGCCGAGAGATCGGGCGGTTTCAGTCATTCGGGTGGCGGCGGTCGTCGCAGATAATCCACGCATAAACTAGACGAGGAGGAAAACGGTATGGACTGCGTTATGAATAGAACAAGGATGTTCAGATTCTGCACAATTTTCTGCATCGCCATATTGCTGGCCGTGTTCATGATGGGAACTGAGGGGTTGGCCGCTTCAAAAACCCCCGCTTCAAAAACCGTGAAGCAAAAGACATTCAATTCGG
>CAIQJW010000165.1 GCA_903872255.1 uncultured delta proteobacterium
ATCGTAAATCGTAAATCGTAAATCGTAAAAAAAGAACCGATCGGATCGGTTCTTTTTATGCTTCTTAGTACGTAAATACCAAGTGCGACAGTTTGTTTTAACTCTTTACGTTTTACGATTTACGATTTTTACAGATTTACCGCTATCCCCCTCCCCTTCAAATACTCCTTCACCTGCCGCACGGTGAAGGTCCGGAAGTGGAACACCGATGCCGCGAGGAGAACGTCTGCTCCGCCTTTAACGATGCCGTCGTAGAAATGCTCGAGCGTGCCTGCACCGCCTGAGGCAATTACAGGGAGTGTCACGGCATCCGATATGGCCTTTGTAAACTCAAGGTCGTACCCTTTAAGGGTCCCGTCACCGTCCATGCTGGTGGGCAGGATCGTGCCTGCGCCTAGGTCCTGGCATTGTTTCGCCCAATCCACTGCATCTTTGCCGACGGGTGTCGTCCCGCCTGCGACGACGAGCTCAAAACCAGAGGGTACCGCCTTGTTGCGCCGTGCATCGATCGCTATGACGATCGTGTCCTTTCCGAAACGTTCGGAGGCTTCCCTGACGACAGCCGGGTTCTTTACCGCGGCACTGTTCATAGAGACCTTGTTCGCACCGGCTTTCAGCACAAGCTCAATGTCGTCCGTCGTATTTATCCCGCCGCCGACGGTGAGAGGAATCGTGATGACCGAAGAAACCTCTCTAACCCATTCCAGGCGGGTCTTGCGATTCTCGACCGTTGCCGCTATGTCGAGCATGGCCAGTTCGTCGGCGCCTTCTTTTTCATAATATGCGGCGTTTTCCACCGGATCGCCTGCATCCCGTATATCCACAAAATGAATACCCTTGACGACCCGTCCGTTCTTCATATCGAGGCACGGCATTATCTTAATAATATCCATAGCTGCTCCCTTAATCTCTGTAATTTTTCTTTTTTAACGTAGAACCTGGAACGTAGAACGTACCTTCCCTGTTCACTTCCCGACCTTATCTTTCCATTCGTCGATCTGGCGCTTGAACGACAGCCGGATCTCCGACGATGCCTCCAGCCATTTCGGCCACACTTCAACATTCGGTTCGACGCTGTCTCCCCCGATTCCTGCTTCGCCAAGGTCCTTAAGGATCCGGCCCTTTATTCCGGCCTTGGTTTTTTCGACCTCATCGGCGAACGATCGTTCGATCTGTTTAAGCTCTCTGTACGATCTTTCGTCAATAACGAATCGAACGAATGAAAAAAGACGGTCGAGCGATGAAATATCCTCTGTTGCCTCAAATTCATCGCCGAGAAGGTCGAGAACGATCTTCCTTTTCGTTTCGTTGCCGCATTTCAGGGCATCGAGTTGTTCCTCCGCTTCGACATCATCCGCCAGGTTTTCGCGATAGCGCCTGAATATGGTTAATACGTTGGATGCGAGCTCTTTCATTGCCATGGACTGCTTATCTTTTTCATCCATGACGAGACCCTGTGTTCTTTCCATGGCCAGCTGAATAGCGCTTTTTATTTCAGCCATGATCTATCCTCCCATATCTGCTTTGACCGAATCGGTCTTGTCATAGTATTGCGGGCTATATTCGACGACGAGCGAGTCTTCAATGCCATAAAAGCTATGGGCAATGCCTGCCGGAACATGGATCTTCATGCCTTTCTCCAGGACCAATGTCTTTTTCCTGTTAGGGGACGCGCAGGCGAAAACGGCCTCTATCGTACCGCCGATGACATAGAAGACCTCGTGTTTCTTCCTGTGATAATGATTTGCGCGCGTTTGCCCCTTTCGCAGCTCAAAAAAAGCCAGGTGGCCAATATCCTCACGATACGATATCTGGACAAATTCACCTTTTTCATCGACCCAGCGCTTTGCCCCGTCTGTCTCCCGGGTCTCGGGCAGCCTCTCGATAATTATATCATCGATCGTTTTTTCAGCATCTCCGAACGTGCCGGCGACACGCCTCATGCCCTTTTCCAGGTACTTTCCGGCCAGGTCGACGTAAAGCTGTTTGCCCATCTTCCAGTATTCGATATCTCTTTCCTCAACATTCCTGATAATACGGGCAGGATTTCCCCCGGCTACCACCCCTTTTTCGATGATCTGCCGCATCTTTACAACGGCCCCTTCGGCTACGATCGTCCCGTCCCCTATCTCGCTAAAGATGCTCAATATTGAACCCATACCGATCACGGCAAGATCACCCACCCGGGCAGCATGTATGATCGCCCCGTGACCGAGCGTCACGCTTTTGCCGATCCGGCAGTATTTATCGGGAGGAGCGTGGATGACAACCCCTTCCTCTACGGCGGTACCGCTCCCTATTATTATCGAGCCGTAATCCCCGCGCAGGATCGCGCCATGGCCTATATAACAATTATCGCCAATTACGACATCCCCGATGACCTGAGCGGTTTCACTGACATACGTACCCTGGCCGGCTTGAGGACATCGTCCGTTATATTCGAAAAGCATATACCTCTCCGATCGCCTGGAGCCTTAACGCCCTACTTGTCCTTCCCGGGCGCATCGGGGGCCTTTGGAGGCTCAACCGGTTTTGGGGCCTCGATCCCAAGGGCAGCCTGTATGGCCGGAATATTGGCGCCAACCACAAGGTCCTTTCCATTTACAATAAACATGGGAGTTCCGTTCACGCCGATACGGGCCCCTATTTCTTTATGAAGGGTCAGCCGTTCGGAGACTTCCGGTTTCTTGCACACCGCATATTTCTGGGTGTCGAGCTTTCCATTCATGGCTTCATCATAGGCTTTACCCATATCTGACGAACAAAAGATATACTTGATCTTGTTCTCGGCATCTTTATGTGATGGCAGGGGGAAGAAGAACACATAGCGCGTCACATCCTTGAGGGTATCAAGGTATGATGCTGCCCGGCGGCAATACGGGCAATCGGGATCGGTGAATTCGATGATCGTCTGTTTTCCGTTGCCGATCTTGATAGCCTTGTCGAGAGGGATCTTCTTGACATTGTTTATAACCAGTTGCGCTTTTCTGTCGTCTGTCAGGCTCTTTCCGGTCTTGTCTATGATCTCGCCAACAAAAAGAAGATCTTTTTCCTGAAAATAATAGATCACATCCGCCCCTTTTGAAACTTCATACAAGCCCTTAACGGCACCCGGCTTGATAGAATCGTAAGGAACGTTGGGATAGGCTTTCTTAAATGCCTGCTCAGGCGAGGCCGGTTCATCGCCAAAGCCGGCACTGGCAAAAACAAAAACAATGGCGAACACGGAGCATAATATGCATAGCAAATTCCTTTTCATTTCTCCTCCCTTATTGTTCAATGGTGCAAATATATCATCGACGGGCAGACAATTCCATGAATAATTTTCGGTTGGTGAGAAACGAAACGGCTGACTGCCGGGAAGGATACACGTATTATTTACGCCACGCGAGACGTTTCTCCAACCGGCGCGACAGGCTGGTAAACGTGCGGCAGATGACGACTCCCCGTTACCCGTCAGGAGATGATATCCAGAACACCACGGATATCATCGAACGTGTGATCGGCGCCGGCGCTAATAAAATCAGCCCGGGAGCACCTGCCTGAAAGCACGCCGGCAGTTATGGCGCCCAGCGCTTTTCCCGCTGCAATATCTGTCGGATGATCGCCGATGATAACTGCATCTTCGGGCCTCACATTGAGTTCATCCACTACCATGCGAAGCTGATGCGGGTCCGGCTTGACATACCGGGTATCGTCGCGTGTTACGATAACATCTATATACGTGTAAAGGTCCGGAAAGATGGTCAGAATAACTTTCGTTGACGATCTGGTTATGATACCGATATGGATATCGTGCTCTCTGAGATAAGCAAGGACATCGCGCGTGTAGGGGTATAACTCCTTGTTGCGGCAGGCTGCTATCTCAAGCCTGTCAAGCTCCCTGAACGCCCTGTTGCGAAAACCAGCCGTGCCCTGATCGGCCTCGTCATCGATCGCATGGATCATTTCGAGTATGTACTGGTCTTTTTGCCGTTCAATAACGTGCCGCCCGACGTATTCCCCGGCAATTTCTTCGATCCTTGCGCGCATGAGGGCAAAGTCAAGCGTAAGCGGCGTAAGGGTGCCGTCGAAATCGAAAATAACAGCACGAATAGGACCTGTTGCGGGCCTGCTGTAAACCACTTAGAGATCTTTAAGGCAATTGACGGCGGCCGCAACCCCGGTCCCCAGCGGGAAATTATATCCGAGATCGTTCAGGGTGAATTCTATGGCCGCCACGGCGGTTATGACATCATATTTATCCGCATAGCCAAGTGTTGCCAGGCGGAATACACGCCCTTTAAGGAAATCCTGTCCGCCCGCACCGGTCACACCGTATTTTTTCCACAATGTTTTATAGATCGCCTGACCGTCTATCCCATGAGGAGCGCATATTGCGGTCACAGCCGGAGACGGGTTTTTTGAAAATATCTCGAGTCCGATCGCCATGACCCCTTCACGGGTAGCCTTTGCCAGCATATCGCTGCGGCGGTAGACATTCTCAAGCCCTTCCTCTAAAAGTATCCTGAGTGATTCCTTGAGGCCCGTGATCAGTGAAATGGCCGGGGTAAAATTGGTCTGGTTCTTTTTCAGGTTCTCGCGTTCTTTGGCCCAGTTGAAATAGAACCTGGGTATTGTCGAAGATCTGCTCTTTTCCCATGCCTTATCGCTAACCCCGGCAAATGCCAGTCCCGGGGGGAGCATCAGGGCCTTTTGCGATCCGCTGATGAGGATATCGATCCCCCATTCGTCCATCGGCAAAGGAAAAACCCCGACTCCGGTGATACCGTCAACGACCATCAACGTACCGGGATGATCTTTGACGATACGCGCAATCTCCCGTGTAGGGAATATCGTTCCCGTCGACGTCTCTGTCGCCTGGGTGTAAACGGCTTTCGCATCGGGGTTTTCCTCGAGCGCCTTTACGACTGCCGACGGATCCAGCTTGTCGCCCCACGGCAGGTCTATATTTATCGATACGACACCAAACGCGTCGCATATCTCTGCCCAGCGTTCCCCGAACTTTCCACTTCGGACGACGATGGCCTTGTCTCCCGGCGACAGCATATTTGTAACCGCGCCTTCCATGGCTCCCGTGCCCGATGAAGCGAATATCAGGACCTCATTCCCGGTGCCGAAGAGAGCTTTAAGACCGGCCCGCACATCTTCCACCACCGTTTCGAACATGGGGTTCCTGTGATGGATCATGGGCTCCGCCATTTTTAAGAGGACTTCGGGAGGTATCTGGGTGGGTCCCGGGGCGAGCAAATACCGTTTCTGCATTATAGATCTCCTGAATTTTAATGCTAGTTTCTAACAAATTCGCCGTAAAACCGTCAAGCAAAATGAATTATACAACATCTCCTGTTTATGCTATATTCAAGTAAACAAATTTGTGCTGGCAGAAAGGAGAAGCAAAGGATGGCTGAGGGTCAATATAGCGATATTGTCATCGATCATTTTGAAAACCCGCGGAACATGGGGGAGATCGAAGCAGCCGACGGGGAAGCCCAGGTCGGGAACCCTGCATGCGGTGATGTTACAAAGATATTTCTCAAGATCCGGGACGACCGTATTGTCGACGCCAGGTTTAAGACATTCGGCTGTGCGGCAGCCATCGCATCGGCGAGCATGACAACTGAATTGATAAAGGGCAAGAGTCTCGACGAGGCCCTTAAGATTACCAACGAACACGTCGCCAAAGAGCTCGGCGGCCTTCCGGCGGCAAAACTGCATTGCTCTGTCATGGCGGAAGAGGCGCTGCGGACGGCTATCGAAGATTACAGAAAGAAAATCGCGAAGTAATAATCTCATGCCCGAATTTTCTGTCAGATCATCAAAAAGGGTCGAGGCGATCGACATTACCGGCCAGGTCATGAACGCGATCAAGGGCCAGGCGGGCAAATTGCTCCATGTTTATACGCCGCACACGACGTGCGGCATAATTATTAATGAAGATGCTGATCCCGATGTCATGCGCGACATTATCGAGAGATTCGGCAAGCTCGCACCCGCCGATGACCCGTACCGCCACAGGGAAGGCAATTCCGATGCCCATATCAAGGCGGTCCTTACCGGCGCTTCAGTCAGTGTCCCTTTTACGGGCAATTCGCCCGCTCTTGGAACATGGCAGGGCATTTTCCTGATGGAGTTCGACGGGCCGCGGGAACGCAGGATATTGGTGACAGTTATTTAGTGTTCCGGAGGGAATTTACATGCAAAAAGGAATAAGAACAATTTGTTTTGTCGGTCTTTGCATGGCGTTATTCTGTCTTTTTTCCGCCGCACCGCTCTACGCAAAGAATGAAAAACCGGCGAAAGGCGGCCAGGCTGCAAAAACCGTTCAAGGCATCAAAGATTACGGGGCGTATGTGAAACTTGCCAAAGGCTATGTACGCATACTGCCGAATATAGTCTTCGATGAAAGCGACATATTCTTTGTCGAATCGAACAATCCCCCTCACTATTTCCTCAAGGATGTAGAATATTTTGTGATTTACGGGCCGCATGACATGGCCGTCCTTACCGTAAACCCTATGGGATTCCTTCAGGTGTCGTCGATCGGCAAACCGCGCTTCGCATTCGGGAAGCCCGTCGATGTTGATGTGAAACAGCAGGGTAAGGATATGTACATCATAAAACCCAAGGGACTTCTGGGCCGCGGTTATTACAGTATCTGGATCAACGATACGGCATGGGATTTTTTGCTGGACTGAGTCGACTTTACAGGACATCAGCCGGCTCCGTCTCTCCCAACCGCGTTACAAGATCCTTCTTGACCATTCAGGCTGACTTTGGCGACAATTTTGTCGGTTTATACAAATGCTGACGACGATTTTGTCGAGCTAAGGGGTTTTTTGTCCGGTTTGGGTGCCGTTCTTATTGATTTTTAGGTTTGCTGTATTTGCATTTATCAGGTATGTTTATTGCAACACTTCATAAGGCACAATAATGCCAAAATAAGAAAAATGACAAGATAACAAGCTTTGCAGGAATGCAGGATGTGACCCGGAGAGTGTGAGGAGGGCATAACTACGATGGGAAAAGAGGGCGGCGAGTTGGGTGGCGCTGAGGGTCGGGCTCTTTTCGGCACCTTACGTAAACATTGGTGGCTTGTGCCGGCGGCGGGCTGCCTTATCGTTGCCGCAGCATACATGTTTCTTATAAAACCGGCTATTGAAAGGTCGAGTGCCGGCAAAAAAAGAAATAGCGCCCAGGCGCGAGCTATGCCGGTCGTGGCTATACCTGCGAAGATGGGAGATCTCAGCGTATATGTCAATGGCCTGGGCACCGTTACACCTGTCTACACGGTAACGGTCAAGACCCGCGTGGACGGGCAGCTCATGGACGTTTATTATCGCGAGGGCCAGACTGTCAAGAAAGGGGACCTGCTGGCGCTCATCGACACCAGGCCCTTCAAGGTCCAGCTGGATCAGGCAGAGGGACAGTTGGCGCGTGACCAGGCGGTCCTGACCAATGCCCGTATCGACCTTGACCGTTACCGGGCGCTCTGGGAAAAGGATTCCATATCAAAGCAGCAGCTCGATACCCAGGAGGCGCTGGTCAAGCAGTATGAGGGCGCTGTAAAGGTCGACAAGGGACTCATCGACGGTGCCAAACTTCAGTTGACCTATTGTCGGATCACCTCGCCTATCGCGGGCCGCGTCGGCCTTCGTCTTGTGGACCCGGGAAACATGGTCCGCGCCAGCGACACGAACGGTCTTATGGTGATCACACAACTTCAACCGATGACCGTTGTGTTCCCCATCACCGAGGACAGTCTTCAACAGGTGCTGCGCAGGTTCAAGACAGGTGCCGAGTTGCCGGTAGAGGCGTATGACCGGGAACAAAAGGAAAAACTTGCCATGGGATCGCTCCTGACCATTGACAACCAGATCGATACAAGCACGGGGACCGTTAAGCTCAAAGCGATCTTCCCGAATAAGCAGAACGAGTTGTTCCCGAATCAATTCGTAAATGCGCGGCTCCTTGTCGATGTCAAAGCGAAGGCGACGATCGTGCCTGCATCCGCCATACAGCGCGGTCCCCAGGGTACCTTCGTTTATGTGGTGAAAGAAGACGGGACGGTTACGGTGCGCAAGATCAGCGTGGACGAGATCCAGGGCGCGGAAGCCTCTATAGCAGCAGGGGTCTCACCGGGCGAGAAGGTCGTAACGGATGGTGCAGAGAGGCTCGCAGAGGGGGCAAAAGTGGAACCGAAACCAGGGAGCACTGGAACCCCCAGAAAGGGCCGTTGATGAACCTTTCCCGTCTTTTCATAACCCGGCCGGTAGCGACAACGCTGCTGATGGTCGCCATTTTCTTAAGCGGCGCCCTGGCGTACAAGCAGCTGCCGGTATCTGCCCTGCCCCAGGTGGATTATCCGACCATTCAGGTACGGACTTTCTATCCTGGCGGAAGTCCGGACGTCATCGCTTCATCCATAACAGCCCCTTTGGAACGTCAGTTCGGACAAATGCCCGGGTTGACCCAGATGACCTCGACGAGTTCAAGCGGCAGTTCGATCATAACGCTCCAGTTTACCCTGGACTTGAGTCTTGATGTGGCCGAGCAGCAGGTCCAGGCGGCCATAAATGCCTCCTTTACCTACCTGCCGAGAGACCTTCCCGTCCCCCCGGTATACAGCAAGGTAAACCCCGCCGACGCCCCGATCCTGACGCTCGGTTTGACCTCGGAGACCATGCCACTGACACAGGTGGAGGACCTTGCGGACACCCGCTTTGCGCAAAAGATCTCGCAACTCCCCGGAGTGGGCCTGGTAAGTATCAGCGGCGGGCAGCGGCCGGCCGTGAGGGTCCATGCCAATCCCACCGCCCTGGCGGCATATGGCCTGACCCTGGAGGACGTAAGGGCTGCCATTATGGCGGCGAACGTCAACCAGGCAAAAGGGAGCTTCGACGGCCCCCGCCTGTCCTATATCATTGGCGCCAACGATCAACTTTTCTCCAGTAAGGAATACCGGTCGCTGATCGTCGCCTACCGCAATGGTGCGCCCGTCAGGCTTTCCGACGTGGCCGATGTCGTTGACGATGCCGAAAATACAAAACTGGCGGCCTGGATGAACGGGTCTCCCGCGGTAATTGTCAACATTCAGCGGCAACCGGGAGCGAACGTCATAGAGGTTGTCAACCAGATCAAGAAGGTGCTCCCGCAACTTGAGGGCACCCTGCCCCCGGCCGTAAAGGTTTCCGTGCTGACCGATCGCACCGCTACGATCAGGGCTTCGGTCCGCGATGTGCAATTTGAGATGATGCTTGCCGTGGTGCTTGTCGTCATGGTCATGTTCCTCTTTCTTCGCAACATCCCCGCGACGATCATACCCAGTGTGGCCGTACCGCTGTCCCTGGTAGGAAGCTTCGGCGCCATGTACCTCTTGGGATTCAGCCTGAATAACCTCTCTTTGATGGCGCTTACTATTTCCACCGGTTTCGTCGTCGACGACGCCATCGTCATGATCGAGAATGTGGCCAGGTACATCGAGGCGGGAGACCCTCCGCTTGAGGCGGCCCTGAAGGGCTCCAAGCAGATAGGCTTCACCATCCTGTCCCTCACCTTGTCCCTCGTCGCCGTGCTCATTCCGCTTTTGTTTATGGGAGATGTGGTAGGACGCCTGTTCAGGGAGTTTGCCATAACCCTCGGCATTACCATAGTCATTTCCGCCGTCGTATCGCTGACACTCACACCGATGATGTGCGCGAAGCTGCTCAAACACGAGACCAAGG